>JALWQQ010000060.1 GCA_027083075.1 Campylobacteraceae bacterium | reverse complement strand
CTATGATTCCGAAACATTCAAAGAGCATGGACTCGACGGTCTGGCGATCGGGCGCATCGCAGGGCACATCTCTTACCTTTCGCCCGCCTCGATGGATCGAAAGTTCGGGCGTAACTATGTCGCTACCGACGGGCTCTTTGAGCTCTTCGGGCGCTACGAGGTGGAGCGTTACATGGAGTACAATACCGCCAACTTCGCCAAACATTTCGATCCGCTCAGTTACCTCTATATCGTCAAGGCGATCAATACCTTCAATTTGGCGCGCGGGTACGATTCGCTTCACGAGGCGATCAAACGTATCAAGGCGGATGTCTGGCTACTTTCGTTTGCGTCGGACTATCTCTTCTTTCCCGAAGAGATGGCACATATCGCCAAGATGATGAGGCGCAACGCACAGGCGCATCGCTATGTTAATGTCGAGAGCGACTATGGGCACGATGCCTTTTTGGTAGAGCTTGAGAAGTTCGAAGATATCGTAGCCGAAGCGCTGGAAAAGGAGATAAAATGAAAGAGGAGCGTTTTGAAGAGAAGTTGGCGCACGCCAAAGCGTTGCTTGAAAAACTCAACGATCCCGAGATCACCTTGGAAACATCGGTCAAGCTCTACGAAGAGGGGTTGCGCAAGATCCAAGAGGCGCAAAAGATGCTTGAGGAGGCGAAGCTCAAGGTAAAGACGATCGATGCGCAGTTTGCCGACAATGAGGAAAGCGATGCATAGGCGCATTACCGTTGCCGCCCTGCAGCTGCCCACGCTGGGGATGAATGCAACGCGTCTGGAGTTTTATCTCAAAAAGGCAAAAGAGCGCGGTGCGACACTGATGCTTTTCGGAGAGTATGTGCTCAACCACTTTTTTAAAGAGCTCACTACGATGTCGCAGAGTATGATCGTTGCACAGAGCCAAAAGCACCTTGAGCTACTCAAAGAGATGGCAAAGCGCTACGACATGGTCTTTGTCGCGCCGCTGGTCGTACGCAAGCGCGGTGCACTACACAAGATGATCGTGCGCATTACGCCGCGCTATGTGCGCTACTACGAACAGCAGATACTCATCGGTTATCCGCACTGGAACGAGCAGGCGTTTTTTGCCAACGCAAGTAGGGCGCTTAAGGAGCCGATGCTCTTTCGCCACCATGGGTTCAAGGTGATGGTGATGGCGGGGTTCGAGATGCACTTTGACTACTTTTGGCAGACGGTGCAGCGCAAAAAGGTCGATCTGGTGCTCTTGCCGAGTGCTTCGACATTTGCATCGCACAATCGTTGGCGCGAGATCATCAAAACCCAAGCCTTTTTGCACGGCTGCTTCGTGCTGCGAGCTAATCGTCTCGGCGAGTATGTCGACAAAGAGGTTAAGTGGAAGTTCTACGGCGATACGATGCTGGTAAACCCCGAAGGGGAGGTGGAGATGATGCTTGAAGATCGCGAATCGATGTTGGTTGAAGAGATTGCCAAAAGCGAGGTGATCGCGCACCGTAAACTATGGGGATTTGAAAAAGAGCTCAAAGAGAGGGGCATGTTATGATAAGCGAAGCGGACTATTTTCATCGACAGATTCAACTCTGGGGCGAGCAAACCCAAGCGCAACTTGCCGAGAAGCATGTGGCGATCATCGGGTCGGGCGGTCTGGGGTGTACCTTGGCTACGGCGCTGGGCACATCGGGTATCGGCAAGATCACGATGGTGGACTTCGACACCGTAAGTGTTCACAATATCCATCGCCAGATCGCTTTTACGACGGAGGATGAAGGCAGCCATAAAGCCGAATGCGTCGCCGCATGGGTAACGCGCAAAAACCCCTTTGTCAAGGTCGAGACGCTCTGTAAGCCCTTTGAAGCATTTGCTAAAGCCGAGATCAAACCCGATCTCATCCTTGACGCTACCGACAATCTTCAGACGCGTTACGAGATAGATGCTTATGCCAAGGCCCATGCCATCCCTTGGATCTACGCCAGTGTCGAGGCGTATCACGGGCAGGTCTGCTTCATGCAAGATGCCTCCTTCGGTGTCTTTCCGCTCTCGGATCACACACCGGGGGGCATCACCGCACCTATCGTGATGTTTATCGGCTCTTTGCAGGCAAATTTGGCGCTTCGCTATCTGGCGGGACTGAGTGTCAAAAAAGATCTGCTCTACTATCTCTCTTTTGATGAAGAGGGTGAGTTGATCGTGCAAAAGTTCGGGATGCCGAAAGCCTGATCGTGAGCATTAGAAAAGCTATGTTACAATCATTGTAAGAAATATGAGGAGAAGAAGAGATGAGAAGAAAGATCGTGTCAGGTCTGATCGTCGTAACTATTATGATGATAGGCGGCTGTACGCAAGAGACGCAAAATAGCCTGAGTCGCTCTTTGCAAAACTGGACGGGTACTAACGGTGTATTGGATGTCTACGCAGGTAGCAAGCTGGTGCATCGCTACATCAAGATCGATAAGATCTCTACCGCCAAGGGCACCACGGACGGTAAGCCGCGACCCTATCGCTACGGATACGGCTATCACGACCTGAACTTCAACTACAAAGTCGATCCGGGCGAGAAGAAGGGCTACTTTGAATTTTCGGACTATTCGACGAGCTATTTTTTCTATGAACACAACTAAGGAGTTTTTCGTATGCAAATCGTAGCGACTAGTAATGCCCCTGCGGCAATCGGACCTTATGCGCAGGCGATCAAAACAGGCGACATGGTCTATACTTCAGGACAGATTGCCCTCACGCCGCAAGGCGAGATGGTTACCGGGGATATAGAGGCGCAAACGCGACAAGTGCTGCAAAACCTTAGCGCCGTACTCGAAGCGGCAGGCAGTTCACTCTCGCAGGTGATCAAAACGACGGTCTATCTTGCCGATATGGGCGACTTTTTGAAGATGAACCGTATCTATGGGGAGTTCTTCGGCGAGCATACCCCCGCACGCTCTACCGTGGCGGTCAAAACCCTACCCAAAGAGGCATTGGTAGAGATAGAGTGTATCGCAAGCTGTAAAGCTGATGAGAACTATAGCTTTTAACTATCCGTTACGGATATCCCTATCCGTAAAGCTCCGCAGATGCGACCGAAGAGCTCTTCGGCAAAATCCAAAATCGTTTTGACCTCACTGCGTTTCGGTAACGCTTTGTGTGGCGTGGGGTATCTAACTTTGGTGTTATAGGTCGTAGTTACTGCCAAAAGTTTGATCTCTTCTTCGCCGAGTTTTAGTGTATCGGCTACGCTTTCGTAGAGTTCTATGAGGTTGTGCGATTTGTTGATCTTGCGATTGTCGCAAGCCAAGATCGATTTGAGCATCTTCTCCAAACTCTGTTGCGTGATGTAGCCGATGGTATCCGTATAGTGATTCGCTTCATAAAGGATAAGAGCACCCTTGAGGTCATGGTAGGATTTTTCAAGCCACTCTTCGGCACTCTTTTTATTGGGCATAAAGAAGTTTGCCTTTTTGCAAAATCTCTACTTTGTAAAAATAGTCCTCTTTGCTTTCGATATTGCTCCGGCTATCACATATGATATCGAAACCGATCTTCTCCCTTTTCATAATATCCCTTAAGCGCATCAACGCTTCGGCTTCGACATCTTGATCGTTCACCAAAAAAAGATCTATATCGCTATCTTCCTTTGGGTTGCCGTGGGCATAGGATCCGAAAAGAATGATCTTATCGACATTGAGCGGCTTTAAGCGTTTAACGATCTGTGGAGCCAATTTTTCGATATCAACCATAGGTATACCTGTGAGTGATTTGTGTTATTATACCATAGCCGCAAAACAGATGATGCGAATGCCCTTGCTTTTGCCGTTTAATACAACGTTAAACATTGTTCGGGTATAATCACGCACTTTTTAAAATGTACACAAAGGGTTTGCGATGTACGCTATCATCAAAGCAAGCGGTCAGCAGTTCAAAGTGCGCGAAGGCGACATCATCTGTTTTGACAAAATGGGATTGGAACCCAAGGCGGAAGTGGAGTTCGATCAGGTTTTGGCACTTGATAATGGCGAGCTTAAAATCGGTACGCCGTATGTAGAGGGTGCAGTAGTCAAAGGCGAGGTGATCAACGAGGGTAGAGACAAAAAGGTGATCATCTACAAAAAGCGCAGAAGAAAAGACTCTAAGCTCAAAAGAGGCTTCAGAAGAGACTTTACCAGAGTTCGCATTACAAAAATCGCATAAGGGAGTAAGCAATGGCACACAAGAAAGGTCAAGGTTCGACTCAGAATAACCGAGATTCGGTAGGACGCCGCCTCGGTGTGAAAAAGTTCGGTGGCGAGAGAGTCATCCCCGGCAACATCATCATCAGACAGCGCGGTACGAAAGTGCATCCCGGTAACGGCGTTGGTATGGGAAAAGACCATACCATTTACGCCCTGATCGAAGGTGTTGTGAAGTTCGAGAACAAAAATAGACGCCAAAAACGCGTTTCCGTCATTCCTGCCTAAACCAACGGGTGCCGCAAGGCACTCAATCTCTTTATTATCTCTTTTCCGTATCTATCAGATCACCGTTTTCATCAAGTTTGAGCAGTTTTCTACATTTGTTGCGACCCTTGAACCACCCCTCATTGTAGTCGTCAAATTCATTGAAAAGGTGGTGGTTTTTGGTATAGAAGCCTTGTGCGGTGCGGCATCCGTCTTTCACACCCATCTTATAGCGTGCAGTGGGGCTTTTGGCAAAATAGATACCCTTGTACCAAAACCCGCCCTTTTCGGGCGGTACGGTTTGGGGTTGACAAGCGATGCAGAGTAATAAAAAGGTAAAAACGGCTATATGCGAGTGCGCTTTGTGCATTCTTTTTCCTTGACCGAAAAGATTATAGATGAAGCAATTATAGCAACTCCGATACAAAGTTTCGATATAATCACGAAAATTTGCGCAGTAGGGTATGCGATGTTTATCGATTTTGTAGAGCTTACCGTCAGTTCGGGCAAAGGGGGTGCGGGCTGTGTCTCTTTTTGGACCGAAAAGTTTGTCGTCAAAGGCGGTCCCGACGGTGGTGACGGCGGCAAGGGCGGAAGTGTCTATTTTCGTGTCGATAACAATACCGATACCCTCTCTTGGTACCGAGGAAAGCGTCACCTCAAAGCCAAAAACGGACGGCCCGGCGAGGGCAGAAAGCGCTTTGGCAAGAAGGGCGAAGATCTCGAACTGGTTGTGCCGCCTGGTACGCAGGTGATCGATGCCGAGACGGGTGAGGTGCTGCTTGACCTTGTCGATCCCGGCGAAAGGGTACTCTTTTTAAAAGGGGGCAAGGGCGGTTTGGGTAATGTGCATTTCAAAAGCCCCTCAAACCAGCGTCCCACCTATGCACAGCCCGGTGAACCCGGCATTACGAAACATATCCGTTTGGAGCTCAAGAGTATCGCCGATGTGGGATTGGTCGGTTTTCCCAATGTCGGTAAGTCAACGCTTATCTCGACACTTTCCAATGCCAAACCACAGGTTGCGGACTACGAATTTACGACACTCACACCCAAAGTGGGTGTGGTGAAAGCGGGGGAGTTCGATGCGTTTATCATGGCAGATATCCCGGGTATCATCGAAGGGGCAAGCGAGGGGCGCGGACTCGGCTTGGACTTTTTGCGCCATATCGAACGCACACGCACCCTGCTTTTGATGATCGATGCGAGCAATTGGCGAGAGCCGGGCTATCAGTACGATACGCTTAGATCGGAGCTGGCACGTTATAGCGAAGCGCTCTCTCGCAGACACTTTGCCGTGGCATTAAGCAAAATAGATGCGCTTGATGTTGCCGAGGCAAATGCACGGATCGCCTCGCTGTTGGATCACCTCGGGCTTAAAGAGAACGACTATATGCAACGTCGCTTTGCCGCCGATACGCGTTATCTCTCTTATGGATACGAAAGCGATCTTTCCGAGGTGCACATGCCGCACGATGCACCGCTCTTTTTGTTGCCGCTCTCGTCGGCGGCACATACCAACACCGAGGCGTTGCGTTTTGCCCTGCACGATCTGGTGAGCAAGCAACGCAACGCGAAGGAGAGAGCATGCGACGCATAGTCCTCAAAGTCGGATCGCATGTGCTTGCCGAGTCGGGTAGCGTAGTCAAAGAGCGGATGATGGCGCTGGTCGGTCTGATTCACGATCTTCAAGCGGCGGGTATAGAAGTCATCTTGGTAAGTTCCGGCGCCGTGGCGGCGGGCTACACCCTCCTTCCGATCGACAAGAGCTCCCTTGCCAATCGCCAAGCACTTGCGGCGATCGGACAGCCGCTTTTGATGAAGATGTATCAAGAGAAGTTTGCACGCTTCAATAAGCTCTGTTCTCAGGTCTTACTGAGCGCCGATGTCTTTGAGAGTAGCGAACATACGGCGCATGCCAAACGCGCCGTCGATACGCTGCTTGCCAACGGTGTCGTGCCGATCATTAACGAAAACGATACCGTAAGTGTCGACGAGTTGGTCTTTGGCGATAACGACAGACTTTCGGCACATGTGGCGCACTATTTTGACGCATCGTTGTTGGTGATCTTATCCGATATCGACGCTTATTACGACAAAGATCCCAACTGTCACGACGATGCGAAACCGAGAAAGATTGTTACGCATATCGGCGATGCGGAACTGTGCGCGGAGCATACGCCCAATAACGAGTTTGCCACCGGCGGTATCGTTACTAAGCTTCAGGCTGCCGACTTTTTGATGAAACGTGGCAGGCGAATGCTACTTGCCAGCGGATTCGATCTGCACGATGTGAGAAGCTTTTTGCTTGACGACCGACATGAAGGCGGTACGCTGTTTCTTCCCGGATCGGAAGCGCAGGAGTAATAATGGCAACGAAGAAGATCGTTTTTATGGGCACGCCGCACTATGCCGATCGCATACTGCAAACACTGATCGATGCGGAGGATATGGCGGTGACATTGGTGATCACGCAGCCCGATCGTCCCGTGGGGCGTAAGCGGGTGATGACACCGCCGCCTGTGAAGCAAACCGCCGAGGCAAACGGCATAGGGGTGTTGCAGCCGCAACGCTTGAGCGAAGCGGGTATCGCCGAGCATATCGCCTCTTTGTCGCCCGACTTTATCGTCGTGGCGGCGTTCGGTCAGTTGTTGCCCAAGTCAATTTTGGATATAGTGCCGTGTATCAACCTGCACGCCTCTTTATTGCCCAAATATCGCGGTGCGTCGCCGATACAGCAAGCATTGCTCAACGGAGATAAGGTCACCGGCGTTACATCGATGCTGATGGACGAGGGACTCGATACGGGCGCGATACTGCTTAAAAAACGCTTCGAGATCCCCGAGGATATGCGCTTGCATACACTGACGGAGCAGTTGACGGAGGATGCGTGCGCTTTGACCTTGGAGACGATTAGAAGATTTGACAAGATCACTCCCGAGCCTCAAAACGACGCGGAGGCGAGCTACTGTAAAAAGATACGCAAAAGCGACGGCTTGATCGCCTTTGAGGATGCGGCGAACATCTACAACAAATACCGCGCCTTCGAAGGGTGGCCCGGCATTTTCGATACCAACGGCACTAAATACGAAGATGTGAAACTCGAAGCAAAAGAAGGAAGCTATAAAGCCGGTGACATTTTGGCGATATACGACGACGAGAGTCTGAGCATTGGATGCAAGAGAGGTAGATTGCGCG
>JALWQQ010000059.1 GCA_027083075.1 Campylobacteraceae bacterium | reverse complement strand
CCGTGGTGGTACATGGCGGCGGCAAGAGCATCACGCAGCTGTTGGAGTCTTTGGGGATACCCTCGACTTTTATCGACGGTCAGCGCGTTACCGATAAAGAAGCGATGCGTATCGCCGAGATGGTGCTAAGCGGCGAGATCAACAAAGAGATCGTCTCGATCCTCAATGCGCAGGGTGGCAAAGCGATCGGCATTTCGGGCAAAGATGCCGATATGCTCGTAGCACGCCCCAAAGACGAAGTGCGTTACGGCTATACGGGTGTCATTGAACGCATCGATACCGAGATCGTCGATAAGATCCTCACCGACGGGCTGATCCCTGTCATTGCACCCATTGCATCGGGTGCGCGTTTGGGACATCCCGGCTTTAATATCAACGCCGATTTGGCGGCAAGCCGCATTGCCGTGGCGATGCAGGCGCGAAAGGTGCTCTTCTTGACCGATACGCCGGGCGTACTCGATAAGCAGGGGCAACTCATCGGGCGATTGAGTATCGAAGAGACGGAGCGACTTAAGGCGGACGGAACGATCGGCGGCGGGATGGTACCCAAGGTCGATGCTTGTATCGAAGCGCTGCGCGGTGGTGTTAAGCGCGCGCACATCATCGACGGCAGGGTTGAGCATGCGCTTTTGCTGGAGATCTTGACCAGTTCGGGTATCGGTACCTGTATAGAGCTCTAAATATAAAAGTGTTACTATAATTAACATTTTTACTCTCTTGAGCCTTTTAAATGATATTGGATATCATTTAAAAGGAAAAACTTTCTTTTTTTGATCTTTTTGTAACAATCTTGCTGCCGATTTTTATATCTCTTTAAGCGAAAAATACCTATACTTCCGACGTACAGTTTGTACACTGTACAGAAAAAGCCAAAGCCGTCGCGAGGCGGTGGCGGAAAGTCCATGGGTCTCCCTGAGATAGCCGGACTACCTGTAGGAGTGTACCGGGCATTTTGCCCTTACATCCTATATGTTGTTTGACGTCCTTGCTGTTCTGAAACTTGGGTTAGTCTGTGTTGGTTGACATTCTTTTTCCCTAAACTCTTAAACTCTCATTTTCTTCCCTCCCCGGAATCGGCAAGGGCGTCAAATACGCTTTTACTTTCAATTCTTTCGAAAAATCCGTTATAATGACCGAAAACACTAAAAAGGTAACTTATGATAGGTCGCAGTGTGCTTGTTTTGTTTTTCTTAGGTGCATCACTCTTTACAGCAGAGGCAAAAAACATCAAGAAGGGAGTCGTAAAAAAACCGCTCTTTGTTGTCGAGTGGCAGCGTATCTATGGCGGCAAAGAGGATGATGTTGCGCAAGATATCGTTGCACTTGAAAAGGGTGATAGTGCCATTGTTGGTACCTGTAAGTCATTCGATGCGAAAAGTAGCGATATCTGCGTTTTGCGCATGGATGCACACGGCAATGTGCGTTGGCGTCTCTTTATCGGTGGCAAAAAGCAAGAGTTTGGCAAGTCGATTGCGCGTGCGGCGGACGGCAACCTTTTTGTACTCGGCAAAAGTAAATCCTTCTCGAAAGAGTACGATTATGATCTTTACTTGAGCAAAGTGTCGCTTGAGGGGAAACTGCTCTGGAGCCGCGCTATCGGCGGAACGCGTGACGAGTATCCGGGCGGTGTGGTCGGTACCGATGACGGCGGCGCCGTCATCGTCGGTAGCAGCGAATCGTTTAGAAACGGCTATAAGGATATCTATATTGTGCAGCTCGATGCAAAAGGGCGCGTGCGCAAGCAGAAGGTTTTCGGCGGCGAACGAGACGATGCCGCGTACAACATCACACGTCTGCGCGACGGAAATTTTGTCTTGGTTGGATCGCGCGAGACGGAGCGATCGGGCGACAGTGACTTTTTTGTGATGAAGATCGATCAAAAACTCAACAAACTTTGGTTTAAAAGTTTCGGTGGCAACGAAGAGGATATTCTCTACGGTGTCGCACCGACAATCGACAACGGGGTTGTAGCCGTAGGCTCTACGCGCTCTTACGGAAGTTCACAGACCGACATGGCGGTTGTGAGGCTTGATACAAAGGGTAAGATGCAGTGGATCAAGCTCTATGGTTACAAATACTACGAGTATGCCTACGATGTCGCACTAAGACGCGATGGCGGCTTTATGATCGCAGGTGGCACCAATACCCTCGGCAAGGGCGATCACAGTCCCTATTTTATCGCGTTGGATCGCAATGGAAAACTGCAGTGGTCGCATGTATACGGCGGTGACGATAGGGATATCATGTACGGTATCGCACGTATGCGAGACGGTAGCCTTGTTGCGGTAGGCGAGACGGAGAGTTTTAGACATGCGAAAAAGTTTTATATGATCAAACTACGTAAAAATAGGTAGGTCAAATAGCCGCGATAGGCGCTATTTGGTATAATACGCAGATAATTTGGCAAAACGGAGTAGTATGCAGTTTATCGAGACACGCGGAAATGACGGCAAGAAAGCAGAAAAAGTAAGCTTTTCCGAGGCGATCCTCTCACCTTCGGCAAGTTTCGGCGGGCTCTATGTGCCCGAATCTCTTCCCGACTTTGACGAAACATTTATCAAAGAGTACGGGGCACGGTATCGCGACTTGGCAAAGGCGGTACTGCAAGCCTTTGCGATCGATGTCGATGCGCAGATCGTCGATCGCGCCCTAATGCGCTACGAGAGATTTGACGATCCCGATACGCCGGTGCCTGTAGTGAAGCTCAAAGAGGATCTCTATGTCTGCGAGCTCTATCACGGTCCGACACGCGCCTTTAAGGACATGGCATTGCAACCCTTCGGATCGATGCTTGGTGATCTGGCGCAAGCGCGCAATGAGCACTACCTGATCATGGCGGCAACCAGCGGCGATACGGGACCCGCAACACTTGAGACCTTCAAAAATCACCCCAATGTCAAAGTGGTCTGCCTCTATCCCGAAGGGGGCACGTCGGATGTGCAACGTTTACAGATGGTCACCGAAGATGCGCCCAACCTTAAAGTCTTGGGTGTAAAGGGTAACTTTGACGATACACAAAATGCTCTCAAGTCACTGCTGGCTTCCGATAGCTTTAAGGCGGAGCTTCGCAGACGCGATATCGCGCTCTCTGCTGCCAACTCCGTTAATTTCGGTCGCATTATCTTTCAGATCGTCTATCATATCTATAGTTATGCCGAGCTGGTGCGACAAGGGGCGATTGCTTACGGCGAGAAGATATATCTTGTAGTACCAAGCGGCAACTTCGGTAATGCACTTGGTGCATACTATGCAAAAAAGGCAGGTGTGCCGATAGAGAAGATACTGATCGCCTCTAATGTTAACAATATCTTGACGGAGTGGATAGAGACCGGTGTCTATGATCTTAATGGCAGAAGATTGATACGCACCGAGTCGCCTGCAATGGATATCTTGAAAAGTTCCAATATCGAGCGTGTACTTTTCGATCTTTTTGGCGCTGATCGTACCAAAGCGTTTATGGAGTCGCTTGCGAAGGAGGGGCGCTTTGCGCTGAACAAAGAGGAGCTTTCTCAGTTGCAAATGCACTTTGCGGCAAGCTTTAGTACCGACGCGGAGTGCGAAGCGGTGATCGGGGACTTTGCCAAGGAGGGGTATGTGATGGATACGCACACGGCAACCTGTATCAAAGCGTACAAGACCCTGCGCGAAAAGGCATTGCCGACGGTGATCTACTCGACGGCAGAGTGGACGAAGTTTTCGCGTGCGGTTGCCAAAGCACTCGGTCGTCAATTTTCCTTTGACAAAGATGCGCTACAATGGGTATCGCAAGAGACGGGCGCGAAAGTGCCTGAGATGATCTACGCACTCTTTGAAAAACCGATCGTTCATCAAGCGGTTGTCACCAAAGAGAAGATAGAAGAGGAGATGCTACGTTTTTTGTAGAGAGTTAAAGATGAGACATAACGCCATAACCCCCGCACTCTTTTTTGCCGTCGGTCTCTTTGCACACACAATTGTTGCCGATACTTTGTGTAGCGATCTCTATGGGCAAAAAAACAGTTGCAATCCATACCCAAAGCGACTCTACAAGGCAAAAGAGATACATTATGAAAAGGACCGCAAACAACTTATCGTCGACAAAAACGTATATCGAAAACCGTCGAAGAAAAAGACAAAAATCATTACTGTAGAAGATATTATAGAACGCTACAAAAAGATCTATCCGCCGGTGCGCTATAGCGGTGAAACATACATCCCCAAGCCAGTTGAGACGCAGAAGTCGAAAGTACGATACGGAAATGTAAATACTCCCAAGAAAGCTACAGTGATTGCGCATGTCCCGCATGCGCCTGTCATGCCGAAAAAACCGCAGGTGCATATATCACAAAAAGCTCCGAAAAAACCGAAACCGAAAATCAAAACACTACCGATACGACAGATTGTCATGCCGAAAAAACCGCAGGTGCATATATCACAAAAAGCTCCGGCAAAACCGAAACCGAAAATCAAAACGCCGCAGGTATCGAATGGTAATAAAGTAAAGGAGCGGTCAAAACCCGAACCTGTGGGTTATTATGTGGTTAAGGCGGGTGATATGTTGGGCAAGATTGCCGGAAAATTCGGCATAGACAGTGCCACTATTGCTAAGATCAATCAAATCGGAACCAATACTGTTTTGCGTATTGGTCAGAAACTTAGACTACCCTTTGAACAAAGCTATATCGATGCGATCAACAGCGGTAAATATACGGTATCCAAGGGCGATACGTTATTGAAGATTGCACATAGATTTCATATCGATGCTAAAAAGTTAGCGCACTATAACGATATTAACAATACCAAACTGATCAGAGAAGGAGCGATCTTAAAGCTGCCGCTTCCATATTTGCTTGAGATGAAAAAGGCAAAGAGGGCAAGATCCGTACATAAAAATCTACAATTTTCGCTACGTTTAAAACCCCAAAAGGTAGTCCTGAAAACACCTGGCTGTCACGCGTTACGTGTCACGGCGACCGCTTATACTTCGCATGGCGCGCAAACCGACTCGACCCCCTTTCTTGCGGCGTGGAATAACCGTATTAGGCCTGGCATGAAGGTGATCGCCGTCTCGAGAGATCTGATACGAAAGTACGGTTTGGGTAACGGTGCGAAGGTGCGCATCGGCGGTTTGCCCGGAGTCTATACGGTACGCGACAAGATGAATAAGCGCTTTCGAAAAAGGATCGATATCTATATGGGCACCGATCGTCGTCGTGCCTTGCGTTGGGGCAGACGAAGCGTTGTGATCTACTTCTAAATATCTTGCGAAAGAGACTCTTCCAATTCGAGGAGTTCCAGATAGTAATCGCTTTTTTTGTCATACTCCTTTTGGAGTGCAGCCAAGGTTTCGCTAAGCTGCTGCAATCCCTTCTCTTTGTAGCATTCCGGGTCGGATAAATAGCGGTTGATCTCATCGATTTTGGCCTCAAGTGCTTCGATCTCGTCAGGCAGTGTTTCGAGTGCACGCTGCTCTTTGTAGCTGAGTTTTTGTTTCTTTTTGACACGATCGGAAGCGGGGGCTGCAACTGTACCTACTTTTTCGATCTCTTTTTCCATCGCCTCAAGCGAGGCGATATCGGCTTCAAGTGCTAGGTAGTCGCTGTAGCTTTGGTAGCTCTCCTCTACCGCGCCGTTGCCTTTGAAGATGAGTAGCTTATCGGCAAGCTTATCGACAAAGTAGCGATCGTGCGAGACAAAGATGAGCGCACCGGCAAAGTGCGCCAACTGCTCTTCGAGGATCGTAATGGTCTGAATGTCTAGATCGTTGGTCGGCTCATCGAGGATCAGACAATCGTACGCCTTGCTAAAGAGCAGTGCTAGCGCAACACGATTTTTTTCGCCGCCGCTTAGTTGACCGATCTTTTTGGTCAGATACTCTTCAGGAAAGAGAAACTCTTTCATATAGGCATAGACATGCAGATTGCGACCGCGCACCTGCACATGATCGCCGCCGTTGGGACAAAAGGTGCCGATGAGCGTTTCGTCATCATCAAGCATCTCGCGGTGTTGATCAAAGTATCCGATGCGAAAATCGCCACGCTTGATCGTGCCGCCGGTCGGCGTGATGCGCCCCAAAAGCAGCTTGAGTAGCGTCGATTTGCCGCTTCCGTTGCGTCCGACGATGGCGATCTTGTCACGCTGTAGGATGCGCAGACTCAAGTCGGACAAGAGCTGTTTATCCGCGATGCTATAACTTACATGATCGAGTTCAAAAAGCATCTTCTTTTTACCAACACTCTTGTCGCGATTGAAGTGCTTCTTTTCGCGCTCAAGCTCTAACTTCATTTTGCGGATCTTGGAGGGGTTACGCTTGGCCTCTTCGCGTAGTTGCAAAACACGTGCTTTGCGCCCTTGGTTGCGCTTTTCGCGTGCTCGCACACTTTTGCTTAGCCACGTCTCTTCTTCTTTGAGAAGCCTTAAGAGATTTTCGTGTGCGCGTTGCATCGCTTTGATGCGCGCCTCTTTTTGAGTCAGATAGCTCTGATACCCCCCTTTGTAGCTGACAAGCTTGCGATCTTCTATCTCGACGACACGCGTGGCGATACGGTCGATAAAGCGGCGATCATGCGAGACAAAGAGTAGGGTAAAGCGCTCCTTGAGCAATAGCTCTTCGAGATAAGCAGTCATATAGACATCAAGATGGTTGGTCGGCTCGTCGAGCAGGAGTATGTCGGGTTTGCGCAAAATCAGCGATGCCAATGCCACGCGTCGTTGTTCACCACCCGAGAGTGAGATTACCAAACGGTCTTTGAGACTCTCCAGATCAAAGGCCTGCATGACACGTTTGATCTTATCATCCAGACTCCATGCATTATGACGATCCAAAAAGGCACCCGTTTCGTCCAGTTCGCGTAAAAGTGTGCGATTATCAGGCGCTTCGGAGATCTGAAGCGCAAGGGCATCGTAGCGCGCTTTGGCAGCCTTGAGATCGTCCAGTTGTGCTTCGATCGCCTCATCGACACGCAGGTGAGGTTCGAAGTGTGGTTGTTGTACCAACATACCGATCTCGATGCGCCCATCGACGATGCGCTTGCCCTCATCGGGCTCTTCGCTGCCGGCAACGATACGCATCAGCGTCGATTTGCCGCAACCGTTTTGACCCACCAGTGCGACGCGTTCGCCCTCTTGGAGGTGAAAATCAACCCCCTCAAGTAGTACTTTGACATCATAATGTTTTTTGATCTCAAAGAGATCGACCCAAGCCATACCAAGCCTTTTTTGGCGATATTATAGTATGCTTACGATAACAGTTTGTACTAAGGATAAATCAAGATGCTCAATGCCATTGTGATACTCTATTCGCTCTATACGCTGCTGCGACTCTATATCTCGATAATGCAGATCGGCTATCTTAACGATGTACGCAAAAAGTCGCCGGTGTTGATGACAAAGGAAGCTTATACGGAGGCGGGTGCGTATGCCGCTTCCAAGGAGAAGCTCAAATTGATCGGCTACTTTGTGGACTATTTGCTCTTTTTGTGGTGGGTCTTTGGCGGCTTTGCAGCGCTGTCGCACTTTGTCGGAATAGATGGTACCGTGTGGCATAGTGTGCTATTTGTACTCGGTTTTGTTGCGATCAACTATATCGTTTCCCTGCCGATGGAGTGGTATGAAAAGTTTGTGCTTGATAAGCGTTTCGGTTTTAGCACCAT
>JALWQQ010000058.1 GCA_027083075.1 Campylobacteraceae bacterium | reverse complement strand
GGACGAAAAGCAAAGGTGGAGGGCATAGAGCTGGCAGGCAAAACCGGTACGACCAATCGCAATATAGATGCTTGGTTCTGCGGCTACTCACCCGAAGTAGAGACGATCGTCTGGTTTGGGCGCGACAACAACAAGCCGATCGGCAAAGGTGCAACGGGCGGCGTGGTGAGTGCGCCGGCATTTGCCGATTTTTATCGTGCGCTACTGAAGCGCTATCCGAAAAGCAAGCGTCGCTTCGATATTCCCAAGGGGGTCTTCCGTGGTACTTATGGCGGCAAAGAGGAGCTCTATACCGCCATATCGCCGCTGCCTGCAGTGCAAGAACCCAAGCAAGAAGAGAGCGACAGCAAGATCATCTTGCTTGATGATAATAGTAGCGTCGAGGTGATCAAAATAGAAAACGATCACACAAGCATTGAGAACAAGAAAACGAAAAGTGATGACGGTGGCTTGCATCCGCCGCGAAAAGTACCGCAGCGACCGGTTAGTGAAGATAGCGGCACACTCTTTTAGTAGGAGCATACATGCACGATTTCTCTTTGGAAGTACTGCTGATCACCCTTTTGGGTACGGTGGTCATCTCGGACTTCGTTTCGTCCAAGTTGAAAATTCCCGCTATTTTTCTGCTGCTCGGTAGCGCCTATCTGCTCTATACCTATGTGACATTTACCGTGCCGATCGATCTCTATCCGCACTTTGATGCTATCGTACTCTTTTGTATCCCGATGATCTTTATGGCGGATGCGCTACATCTGAAGCTCTCCGATCTTAAGCGTCACGCATGGAGCATCTTCTACCTCGCGGTAGTGGCGGTTGCCTTTTCTATTGCCATCGGTGCCGCACTGCATACCTTCGGACTCTTTAAGGGGCTTGGTCTCGGCGGCTATGTCGCACTCTTTGCCATCAATATGGCTACCGACGCGGTGAGTGTACAGTCGGTACTCTCGCGTTTTGAGGGAATCGCGCACGATATCAAGATACTCATCGAGGGCGAATCGCTCGGCAATGATGCAACGGCAGTGGTGGCATTTTTCTTTATCGGTCTACCGTGGATGCTCTCGGGAAGCGTTGATGCAAGCGGTGCCGCGATCGAGGCGCTGCGTGTCTTTGGTCTAAGCATCGCGGCGGGTTTGGCGATAGGCTATCTGTGCTATCTCTTTCTTAAGCTTTATGACAACAAAAGAAGCGAACTTTTTACCTTTATTATCGAGGCGTACGGCGCGTATCTGATAGGGGAGCATTTTCACATCAGCGGTATCTTGACGCTGATCGTAGCGATCATCACGACCAAGGCGTGGATCGATGGTGAGTTGGAAGAGAGGGAGGCGCAAGAGCAGCGAAAGCGCAGCTCTTTTTGGCGAAGCTTGCGTCTTGTTTCCGTGGTTGCGACCACAAAAGAGCGCATGGCGTATATCTACGAAATGAGCAAAGAGTTCGGCTATATCGCCGCAACACTGATCTTCTTTTTGCTTGCCGAGAGCATCGATATCGAGAAGCTCTGGCACTATCGCAATGAGATCTTGACGATGTTTGTCGCTACGACGCTCATACGGGCACTCTCGATGGCGAAGTTCGCCTTTTTCGGCAAGAGTTTGGAGGGGATCAAGCCCGTCGGTTTCAATGGGTGGTTTCTACTCACCTTTTCGGGTATGAAAGGCGCACTTTCGATTATCTTGGTGCATATGATACCCGATACCTTTGCCTACAAAGAGATGTTCGAAGCGGTGACGATCGGTGTTGTGATGCTCTCTATCTTTGTTTACGGTACGATACTCTGGGCGTACTTTAGCTTTTTTGAGAGAAAAGAAGAGACGAAGTTGTTTACATGAGGCCGGGATCGTAGCGTTATCGTAATGACGGTTACCGTAACTTCTGTTACGATAGCGTTAAATGGTATAGCGTCGTCTGTATTGTGAATGCTCTTTGTCCCATCTTAGAAAAGATTTTGCGATGTTTATAGTTGTATGCTATGATTGAGTTCGGCGAGTTATGCCGTGGAGCTTGGCAAGGTTAACATGCCTGCAAAGCAAGCGATCGTGCTCAGTAAAGCCGATCTAAACGGCATGCTCAAGGAAGCGGGCATCGAAGCGAGCCATGTCAAGATGCTTGACAATGGCGAGATGGCGCAGACGGAGGGTGAAGCTTGGTCGTTTTGGGTGCTCTATGGTGGTGCATGAGGAATAGGTTTGTGGTTTACTTGGTATATGCTACATTAAATCGACTTGCTACCTCCTCTCGAGTGGGGAGGTGTAAATGTTAAAACTTCTCTTCCCTTGGCTTCGACTTAAAACCCCGAACTTGCCTTGGTATAAGCGACTCTATATTTATGTCGAGTCATGTTTGGCTATTGTCATGATGGCTTGGCTTTTGTGGCTTTTTGTAGGGCTACATCTTGTATTTTCTCACTCGTATTCCTATGGTAAACTCGTTTTTTTAACAACAGATAAAATAAAACAAGATCGATTAGATCTACTTGTGAAGCGGGCTGAAGCTGTTTTATCGAAAGCTCGCATCAAACTTTCCGATCTGCATACGACGGTTTTCTTGGAAAGAGGTGATTTTTACTATAAATTGAGTTTAATTCCGGGAATGCAATTGATAAATCACGGAGGCGCAATAACGTTTAGAAAATATATTTTTTTACCAAATGCAAATATAGAAAGCAATAGAGTTGTATATAAGAATGGATATACAACAAAACTTAGTCTTGTCTTGGCTCATGAGCTTGTTCATGTATGGCAAAACCAAAGATTCACAACATGGATAAAGCCATCGTTTCTTACAAAAAATGCTTGGTATATCGAAGGGTATGCCGTTTGTATTACCGATGATCCGATTATGCATGATAAGGCATTGATCGATAAGGCATTAAAAAATATAGAGAATATAAATCGTTTTCACAAAGAAGCTTATGCATTATGGGGGCTCATGGTCAAGCATGCCATCGAAAAGATGCACAAGTCGGTAGATGAACTGCACGAAGGCAAGGTCTCGTATGACGAGGTGCTAAGCTCTTTGCTACGAGAACACAATATCACGAAATAGACGTTTGACAACCTTAATGGCAGCTATGCTATGATTGAGTTTGGCGAGTTATGCCGTAGAGCTTGATTGGGAGGATAGTGTGCATGATTGATTTTTTTGATTTGATCGGTCTTGTTATTATGATCTTGTTGCTTCTCGGCATGAGTTTGTTTAAAGATTTTCATTTTTTTGTAAAAGCAATTTACTTTCCCATCTTGGTATTGTTTTTGCTTGGCGATGATATGGGTATTCACAGTATAGTATTGAAATCCGTTTATCTTATATCACTGCTGCTGGCAATATATGTCACCACTTTAAAATACAAAAAAGTTTTTATAAGAAAAGAGCATGAAGTTTTTCATTAGAGAGCTCTTTCCTCACCTCAAACTTAAAGACCCCGATCTTTCGCTGAGAAAAAAGATCACAGTCTACCTCAGCATTGTCATGCAACTTTATGTTGTCGCGTGGATCTGTTTGTATTTTCTTTTGCCGCATGTAGCCAAAGAAGCATATGTGAAAGAAAATACAACCATTTATCTTCATACGTCTTATAATAATGATTTAAGTCGATTGGATGGCTTTTATGCAAAATTGTCGCAAAATAGATTGTTTGACACGCATGCAAAGATAACCATTCATCTTCTTAACAACTCTTACATATACAACCTGATCAATCCGATAGAGTGGTTGCCGTGGAGGCAGACCTTTGGCATTACTTACGGGCATACGGTTTTTGTCGACAGGTTCGATCTCGTACAAAACAAGATCGTCGCCTCCAGCGGTGCGGTAGAGCATTTGGATGCGATCTTGTTGCACGAGTCTGTCCATGTGCTTCAAAACAACAGATACGGTTGGCTCTATGCGGCATTTCGAATGCCGTATTGGGTCAAAGAGGGGTACGCGATCTACAGCGCACAAACCTTGTCCTTATACCATGAAGAAAAAACAATCATAGACTATATCAAAAAGAGCCACGATATCGACGCAAAACGATGGAGTCCTTTTGCAAGGGATCAGTTTTACGCGCTCATGGTCAAGCATGCCATCGAAAAGATGCATAAGTCGGTAGATGAACTGCACGAAGGCAAGGTCTCGTATGACGAGGTGTTGGGTTCGCTACTCGAAGCGTATGGGGTTGCAAAGAAGGTAACGACAAGATGATAAATCCTAAGCTTTTACGACGAAGTAAAAGTGCAGAACGCGTTACACCTTCCGCTTGATGCGTACCTTTTTCGGATTGAGTAGGCTGATCGCCTCTTTGATCATCGGTTCGTCAAGTAGTGTGGAGGGGTCTTTCTCTTTTGCCGCTTCGGTTTCGCCCGCTTCGGGGGCGATGCAGGAGCTCTTCATCTCAACCTCTTCGAGCATAGAGCTTGTGGCGGCGTCGTTGTGAGCCGCTTGCGTGGGTATCTTCTCTTGTCTATGTGCGGTTACTTTTTTTTTAGCGATATTCTCTATCTTGGTCTCAAGACCGAAGATCTCTTGTACAAAGACCTTGATGATGCCCCACGCTTTGATAAGCGCCCTCTTCTCCTCTTCATCGACATGCGACTCCCAAGTAAGCGTTCCCTTTTCAAAAGAGATAAAGCGGACATTCTCCTCAAAGAGTTTGCCAAGATCATAGTCGCGGTCGTAGAGTTTTTCGATCAGTTGCGCAAAGAGGCGTTCGTGTGCGTTTTGTGTCTCATGTTGTGTTTCGCTTGGATCCGTTTCTATCAACGCTTCTTGCATCTTGGGCATCGTTTCGGTAGTCGCTTCTGCTTTTTCTATCGTCGGTTCGGTACTTTGGGCTTCATTTTTGGGAAGTGTTGCTTCGATCTCGTCTTGAGTGATGGTCACAACCGCTTCCTCGGCGCTTGTTTGCTTCGGCGCCTCCTTGGTGTTTTCGACTTGGGCGATGTGCGGCTTGAGCTCTTTTTCGAGGCTATGGATCAGGCGGTCGATCTCTTTGATCTGTAGCGCTTCAAGCATCTTAAAGAGTGTCAAAGAGAGGACAAACTCTCCGTCGCTTCCCATCGCAAGTAGGCTTTTGGCATCGGCAAGCGCTCTAAAGAAGCGCTCTAAGATCAGCGGCGGGTAGCTTGCATCCCCCGAGAGTAAGCGCTCTTTAAGAAAGAGTGTCAACTCATCGACGATCATCTCCGCTTCGAAGTCGCGCGCCTCTTCCAAGAAACGAAGTACCGCCTCTTTTTCTTGTTTAAAGATCGCCTGCATCAGATCGGCAAGCTTTTGCGGCTCGATAATGCCAAGCATACCCGTTACCGTCGCAAGATCGACATGGTGCTTGGAGTAGACGATCGCTTGATCGAGGAGCGTTAAAGAGTCGCGTAAACTGCCCGCACCGCTACGCGCGATGATCTCTATCGCTTCGGGCTCGAAGCTTATCTTCTCGAGGTTGAGAATGTGTTCAAGGTGCTGCACGACCAGTGCTTGGGGGATCTTTTTGAAGCGAAAGTGCTGGGTGCGCGAAAGGATCGTTGCGGGCAACTTAAGCGGATCGGTGGTTGCCAAGATAAACTTGACGAAATCGGGCGGCTCTTCGAGGGTTTTAAGCAAGGCGTTAAACGCTTGTGTGGTGAGCATATGCACTTCGTCGATGATAAAGATCTTGTAGCGGGCGGTAGCGGGTTTGTATTTGGTGTGTTCGATGAGCTCTTTGATATCTTCGATACCGCGGTTGCTTGCTGCGTCCATCTCGATGATGTCCATATGGCGATTTTCCGCCGCCATGACACAGTGGGTACACTCGCCGCAAGGGTGGGGGGTCTCGCCCTTTTCACACAAAAGCGCTTTGGCAAAGATACGCGCCGTAGAGGTTTTGCCACTACCGCGAAGCCCCGAAAAGAGGTAGGCGTGAGAGAGTCTCTTGGTCTCGAGCGCCGCCGAAAGGGTGCGGCTGACCGCATCCTGGCCGATCAGGTCGTCAAAGGTGGCGGGGCGGTATTTTCTGGCAAGCGCTAAAGACACGCAGACTCCTTTGGGAGAGTGAAGTTCGGGTATCTATTGTATAAAAAATTTACTTTCGGGCGGTATAATGTTTTGAGAATTTCATCAATGGTCGGGAGGGAACGATGCGCTTGGATAACGAAGAGGAGAGTCGCAATATCGAGGATCGTCGTGCAAGTAGCGGCGGCGGTATGCGTCTGCCCTCATTTGGAACGATGATGATGTTGTGGCCGGTTGTGCGTCCGTTGTTGCGTAGTAAAATCGGCTTGGCGGTAGTCGGCATCGGACTTTTGGCGTATATGAGTGGATTTAATCCTTTTCATCATGCTTCTGCAGGATCGACAAACAAGAGAGTAGAGGATCGGCGTGCCCATTTTGTAGCCAAGGTACTTGCCAATACCGAAAAGGTTTGGAGTGCTATACTCTCTAAATATGGCATGCGTTACCAAAAACCGAAAGTGGTACTCTATCGCGGTTCGACCCATAGCGGATGCGGTGGCGCGATGGCGCAGATGGGTCCCTTCTACTGTCCGGTAGATAGAAAGATCTATGTCGATCTTAGCTTTTTTGATGAGTTGGCGCGCAGGCATGATGCGCCGGGAGATTTTGCGCAAGCGTATGTCTTGGCGCACGAGATAGGACACCATATCCAAAATATGCAAGGTACGCTCGATAAAGTGCAGCGCCTCAAGCAGAGTTGGGGTGGCAACAGTGCACGTAGCAATGCGCTACAGGTGCGCGTCGAATTGCAAGCCGACTGCTATGCGGGTGTATGGGGGCACTACGCATACAAACAGGGGTTGCTCGATCCCGGTGATGCCGAAGAGGCATTGCGTGCAGCAAGTGCTATCGGAGACGATACTTTGCAGCGTCAAACCCAAGGCTATGTGCGTCCCGACGCCTTTACACACGGTACGTCTAAGCAGCGCGTAGAGTGGTTCGCAAGAGGGTTTAAGAGCGGAGATTTACGCGCTTGCGATACATTTAGCCAATAATTTTAAATAATAATAATTTTCCTTTAATTTCTCTGCGCTAACTCCTCATCCCTTTTTGGGTATAATCGCACCAAAAACGAAAGATTGGTGCAGATGAGTTACAGACCCTCAGAGATCGAAAGCAAGTGGCAGACCACATGGCGTGAAGAGCAAGCCTTTGAGCCTAAGTCGGATCACGCGCTACCCAAAAAATATATCCTCAGTATGTTTCCTTATCCGAGCGGACGGCTTCATATGGGGCATGTGCGCAACTACACCATCGGCGATGCGATGGCGCGCTATTGGCGCAAAAAGGGCTACAACGTGCTTCATCCGATCGGTTGGGACGCTTTCGGGATGCCGGCTGAAAACGCTGCGATCAAGTTTGGCAAGCACCCCAAAAACTGGACCTATGACAATATCGCCTATATGCGCGAAGAGCTGCGCCGTTTGGGGCTCTCCTTTAGTGAAACGCGCGAGTTTGCCACCTGCGATCCGCTCTATACGAAGCATGAGCAAAAGTTTATGATCGAGATGTTCAAGCGCGGTTTGCTGTATCGCGAAAGCACGACGGTCAACTGGTGTGAAAGTTGCCATACGGTGCTAGCCAACGAGCAAGTCGAGGAGGGGTGCTGCTGGCGCTGCGACAATCCGGTCGTGCTCAAAGAGATGCCCGGCTACTACCTCGATATCGTCAGC
>JALWQQ010000057.1 GCA_027083075.1 Campylobacteraceae bacterium | reverse complement strand
GCTTGATCTTAAAACCCCCCAAATCGGCAAGCTGCCCCACAAGAGCCTTGGCAAAGCAACACGATTGGCAAAGGCAAGAGCCCCAAAGTCATACGCAACACCATCGCACGATCGTATCCGCGACTACGGCAGTGGAGGCAGTGGAGGCAACAAGACCTATAACATCAATATCCGCGTTATCGCAAACACCAAAGACGAGATCGCGCAAAATCTTGAGTCGCTCTTGCCTCCGCTCATCCAAGATATCGAAAAGGGTATCTTAGCAGGAGGATTAGGTGATCTGTAGGATAGGACTCTTTCGGTTTGATGCGCACACTATTACTGGGCTTGAGGAGACGCTTAGCACGCCCTTTGCCAAGATAGAGCGCGTCCAAAATCATCCGCTCTACCTGCCCGTAGGCAAGAGCGAAGAGCAAATCACGGTAAGCGGCACCGAGATCAAGGCAAGCATCAAGGCTTTAGAGTGGCTCAAGCTGCAAACCAAGCTTAAAAAGCCGGTGCGCTTTACGACACCGACTTATTCGATCAAGGTCATCGTAGAGGAGATCAACACCTCAAAAAGAACATTTGTCAAAGATGTCTACATCTTCCAAGAGTTTGAGTTGCGTTTGAAACGCTACTACGACGATGGCGACACGCTGCTGAAAGACGCAATAGGAGCGTTGTTATGAAAGAGTATAGAGCAAGCAAGGGCGAAAGACTCGACCGTATCGTTTTCAAAGAGTATGGCACGCTTGATGCGATAGGGATTGTGCTTGAAGCAAACACGCACCTGCTGCACAAGATAGAGCTTGAGGCTGGCGATATCGTCTATCTGCCTACGATTGAGCCGCGGGCGCAAAACGAAGCGAAAAAAGGCAAAGCGCTATGGTAAGCTTCTTGGTCAACGGCAAACCCACAAGGCTTGCAAAAGAGTTTACGAGCCTTGAGCTAACCGATGAAGTTGGCTTGATGGCGGACACGCTTACGATCAAAGTACCGCCTACCTATGCGCGTCCAAAAGGAAACGACGAGATCGCCGTTGCCATCGACGGTATGGATTATGGCAAATTCACCGTGCAAGAGACAACAAAGAGCGATAGAGCGCTTACGATCAAGGCGCGATCGGCAAACTTCGCAAGCAGCCTCAAAGAGAAGAAAAATAGATCGTGGGAGAAGCTCAAGCTCTGCGAGCTTGTAGCAAAGATCGCCAAAGAGCACAAGCTCAAATCCAAATGCAACGCCACGCTCTTTGTCGAACATCTGGCACAACACTATGAGAGCGATATCGCGCTCTTAATGCGCGTTGCAAAAAAGCACCACCTGCACCTTGCGATCAAAAACAACACCATCTTGCTACTAAAACAAGAGCTTGAGGGTGGCAACCTGCCGCTTTTTGTCGTCGAAGCCAAAGCGTGCATATCGTGGAAGATCAAGCACTCGACGCGACCCGTCTACGGCAGTTGCGTTGCCAAGTGGCACGATACAAAAGCCAACCAAGCCAAAGAGGTAAAGGTGGGTAAAGGCGCGCCCGTCTTGCACCTTGAGGGGCGCTACAAAAACGAAGCGGAGGCAAGAGAAGCGGCAAAAGCCGCACTTGCAAACATTACGCAAGGCAGTGTCGATGGTAGCATCGAGCTTGCGGGGTGCGAAATCCGCGCCGGCGGAAAGTTGCAACTTGTAGGCTTTGGCGAAGACGACGGCATCTATACCGTCAAAAAGGTAACCCACCGTATCGATAGGCAAGGCTATCGCGTGGGTGTGGAGTTTGAGAAGTAAGGAGGCAAAAGATGGCAGATTATATAGAAGTGATGAACACAGTATGGCAGGTGGAGCACGGCGGACGTGACGAGTTGGTGCTACACTACAACCCAAAAGAAAAAAGCTACACATTCTACGGTATCTACCCCTACACCAAGCTACCAAGTTGGCGCAAGATACGCGATGTTGCAAGAAAAGCGGGGAACATCCACATCGCTTCACGCATTCTTGCCAAGGACACACAACTCTACCAAGAAGTACTCAACTACTACTATGAACACTATTGGAAACCGATGGAGCTTGACTTTGTTGAAAGTACGCAAAAAGCCAAAGAGATCATGGTGTTTGTGGTCAATGTCGGCATCGGTAGAAAAAGGCAGATCGTCAAAGCTATCCAGCGCATTTGCGGCGCAAAGGTTGACGGCATTATAGGAAAAGAGACGATCCGAAAGCTCAATGAGTGCGATGAAGTGAAATTTAGTACACTCTTTGACGCGTATGAGATAAGCTTTTACGATAGGCTTGTAAGACGCCACCCAAGGCTACGCTGGGCGCTAAGAGGATGGAGAAGACGCGCACGGTTTGTGTAGTACATCGCCGCGGCGCATCAATGCTTCAAGTTCATCTTTGCTAAGTGCTTTAAGCGCGTAAAAGAGCCGCCTGTGATAGTCCTCGGCGTTTTTCCAATCCACCAAAGTACGCTTAGGGATGCCGACAATGCGGCTTATCTCGTCGTATGTCGCCATTATCCCGCTACCTTAAGTGCGATAAAAACCAAAAGCAAGGTTTGAACGATTTCTATTGTTCTATCGAGCGTTTGCATTTTTTCTCCTTTTTACAGTATAATACAAGGAGGTACACCCCACGCTTATGCGTGGGGGCTTTGCTACCCTCTTAACTCCTTGATAGCCTTTGCTATCTTGAGTGCGAGGAGCAAGACGGTTAGAAACTTGATAGTCTCTTCCATCTGTACCTCCTTGTGATGTTTTTGTAGTTAGGATTGCACCCTAACTACATCCATATTATAGCGAATATCGCTACATTTGTCAAGTAAAACTACTCTTTGAGACCTGTTTTTAATGGGATTGAGACACGCTGTCTAAGCGCGCCGAGAAAGATCGATCTTCTATCCATCTTCCCTATCATCGTAAGCAACATATCGTAAAGCTCCGCCATATCGCCGCGAAGATCGTCGATGGCATGCATCGTATCAAGCGCGGCGTTGTACGCTTCACAAAGACGCGGGTCGTTTTCGAGCTCTTTGATGCGGTTGCGCAATGCGAAGTTTTCCATGCGCAGTGCGTCGATTTCGTTTTGTTTGCGCTTGAGCTGTCCTTTGTAGCCGCTTATGCGGGTGGACATATTGTCGGGTAGGGCGCATTGGACGGTGGCTTTTTTGTTGAAATGCTCATAAAGCACCCTAAAGCACTCTTTTTTGTAAACGATGAGCTTTTCTCTTACTTCGGGTTTGGTTTTGTTTGGGTTGATTGAGAAAAGCCAGCCATTGAGTTTATCAAGCGGGATGCAAAATACTTCTTGCATTCCGCCTTTGGTTTGAACCTTGAGAAGTTTTGCTTCGTAGGTTGGGTCGGATTTGAGTTTTGCTTTTTGTCTATTTGCTGACAACCCTATGAAGTTGCAAATTGGAGCAATACTAACATACTGCTTGTTTTCAGATACTACTGCTAATAACTCTTCATTATTGAAAGCTACTTTTACTAAATGTGCCATTTAATCCCCTTTAAGCATATATTAGAAATGATTTAAAGGAATTATAATATAAAAAAGTAGCTTTTGTCAAGAGTTAAAGCATAAAATAGTAGTAATTTAAAAAAATAGTTGCTATAAATAAGTAGTGAAAGGGTATAACATATGTTACCCCCTTTCGGTCAGTCGCTTTAAAATGTTTTGCAAATCTTCACAATCTTTCATTTTGTTTTGAAGTTCTAAATTTTCAAGGTACAACTCAATCGCTCTTTTTAGCTGATTGCTAACTTGCCCTGTGGACGCAACCTTATTTATATTGCTCTCACTATACCCAATAGCCTCCCCCAACTGCTTATAGGTAAGCCCTAAGTCTTTGCAGACTTTTTTGACGATGTTTTCATCGTTCATTTGTTCTCCTTGTTTTGTGAAATTATACAGTTTTAACCTACTCATCTTGCATCGGGCGGGTCTATCAACCCGTCTATTTTTCCTCCCGCAAAAACGCGGTACCAAATAGCAAACCATCTTAACGCTTCGTTTCTCAACCGACTTGCCGCCTCGCTTTCCATATACTTATAGTCTTTGGAGTAGTAGTTGCACGCTTCTATGAGTTGAGTGTGTGTCGGTTCTATCAGAACCTCCTCCTCCATGATATTTTCTCTATTTATTGTTTGCCGGTTGGCTTTTTGCGCGTATTGGTTGGCTGAATTGATATACGCTTCTATTTCATCGTTGAGTTTTGCTATCTCTTTGGTTAAAGCGATAAACTTCTCACTCTCGATAGACGGCGGAAGATGTTGTGCCGAAAAGGGGTAGTCGTTTGTAACGATTTTCTCGACAATCGCTCTAAGCTCTCTGAGCTTTCGGCGAAAATCACTGCTTGTTTTTCGTGCTTTTTCAAGATAATGTGTATAGGTCCCAAGCGCCTTAAAGTAGGTTTCATCTTTTGCCATTTATCTTCTCCTTTTTCAGTTTTATTTTATCATTGTTTCGCTGTGCGAAAAGTGTGCGAAAAAACTTCACAAAAACCTTTTGTTTATGCAAAAAGGCTTTGTAAAATTTTCTCGAAGGAAGTAGCCAAAGCTCCCTGTTTGCGCTATCGCTTGGAATTTACCAAATTCACACAACAGATATACTATAATTGGTTTATGATTATCACCATCGAAGAGAAGCAGTTTGACACCAAGCGGATCACACAGCTTTATCCTGCTGCGCTGATTAAAACAGGTTATGGCGACGAGACGACCCAAGCGAGTTTGGAGTGGCTCGATACCGAAGCAAAAGGGCGTGTCGAGGTGGTGGCATACGGCATCTTTGTGCATCTTGGTGAGGAGGAGAAGCACCGGTTTCTCTATGAGACAAGAGAGCAGATGGATGCGGCGGCAAGGGAGATTGCCGAGCAGATAAGGAGTGCTTCGATATGAGAGTCTTTGTCATTGTCGTACTTATCGTGGCAAGTTTGTGCGCAAAAGATATCGACCGTTATGCCGACTCGCACTATAAATATATCGCAACACTTACGAAAGCAAAAGCGCAGCAGAAGTTGCTTGCACATATGGGGCTTGGCACCATACGCAAAGAGACCGAAGTGATGTGGCGCAAGGGGTATCGCATAAAAGAGATTCTTTACGGCAACGGAAAGTGGCTTGCGCTCTATAGTGCAGGTGCGCGTTCGCAGTCGATGAGTATTGCGGAGCGCTTCGGCGATCTGGACGATGCGATCGTTGCGATGTGGAAAAGAGGGTGGCGCCTGGAAAACTTAGAGCATGGCTTGGCGCGCTGGGTAGCGATCTTTTCGAAAAGTGAAGACAAGATCGATCAGGCGATAGAGCGACGAAAAAGCTATGCCGCCATTACTTCGCTCATCGTTCGCTATTGGAACAAAGGCTACAAAGTCGTGGATATAGAGTATGGCGAAGGGCGTTATACGGTACTCTTCGAGCGCAAAAAGAAGGAGTTGCGACAATCGCTCTTGTATCGCAAGTCGTGGTCTAAGATGCGTCGCGCGATCGCACGCTATCGCGCCAAGGGTTACAAGGTCGACAATGTACTTTTTGCACTTGGCAAATGGATCACGCTTGTTTCCAAAACTACAACACAACCGAAGCAAAAGGTCGTAACCGCAGGCGATATTGCGACACTACGCCACATAATGGAAACATACGCTACCGCAGGATATCGCATCGACGATCTTGCGCAGGGTTGGTAAGGAAAAAGAATGACACTGTTTCAGTTAGGATTGTTGATCGCGGCGGCGATCGTTTTTTGGCTCTTTTTCAAGCAGCTTTTTAGCGGTAGCTACCCCAAAAGGGGGATTGACTACGAAGCCTCTTTGCCTGACGAGCATATCGGCGGTGTATCGCGTCCCGATAAGATCTTCAAAAAGGCTACGCCGCTTCCCGACCGGACGGAGGAGCTCATCGGATTGGCGGACGAGGCGATAGAAAAAGGCGATCTTCTTGAGGCAAGAAAAGCGATCGAGAGTGCATTGATACGAGACGAGAACAATGTAGAAGCCCTACGCAGGAAGGGGTATCTGCTGTTGGAGGACGAGGCGTATGAGGAGGCAAAAGCGGTGTACGAGAAGCTACTTGCGATAGATCCGGACGACGACATCGCTCATGATGCGCTTGCCAACACGCTTCATAAGCTTGGTGATGATGAGGCAGCGCAAGCGCATCACCGTAGAGCCATTGCGATTGACGGCAACTACGCACCGCACTACTTCAACTACGCCAATACACTGTATGATATGGGCTTGAAGGAGGGTGCGCTTGCTAATTATAAAAAGGCGTATGCGCTTGATAGCAGTATCGAAGCGGCAAAAGAGATGATCGAAAAACTTGAAGGCAAGGGGGAAGAAAAGTGAAAGAGAGTCTTTGTTTTGTGACGCAGACGGCTACGGAGGCGATACTCTTGCGTGTGACCAATGTGTGCGGCGAGTGCTACGGCGATCTCAAACTCGGCGATACGATCCATTACGATACCCAAAACTACCGTTTTTTGTGCGACTGCTGCAAAGAGAAGCTCTGCTCACGCATGAACGAAAAGTGCGAGATTGTCCATGATGAGGCGGATCCGACGCTTTTTTGTTAGAGGCGATAAAGCGGTGGTCACAGCACACTGTCGGCTATGTACCTCACCGCATTGAGATAACTCAACGCATTCAACGTAATCCCTTTATAAGCGATATCAAATGCCGTGCCGTGATCGACGGAGGTACGCAAGATAGGAAGGTTGAGGCTAACGTTGATACTTTCGTCGAAATGTAATGCTTTAAGCGGCGCGAGTCCTTGGTCGTGATACATCGCCACATAGTGGGTGTAGCGTCGGCGTATATGCGGGGTAAAGGCGACGTCGGGAACCAAAGGATTGGTGAAGAGGGGAGAGTGAGAAGCGGAGAGTGAAGGGTTTTCTTGTTTTAATATAGCGGTTGCATTGTCTATGGCTTTTTGGATGATACGTTCTTCCGTGCCCAGTACGCCATCGTCGCCTGCGTGGGGGTTGAGTCCCAGCACCGCGACGGTGGAAGAGGGGTGTGCCGTGCGGTAAAAATCGACTAAAAAGCGCGTCAATCTCTCTTCGTCGATATGGCGCGACACCTCTTTGAGCGGGATATGCTCGGTGAAGAGCGCCACATACATCTCAGGACACCCCAGCATCATGATCGCCTCTTGATTGAAGATATCTCTAAGCGCGTCGGTGTGCCCTTTGTAGGCGATGCCTGCCATCTCCCATGCCTTTTTGTGAATCGGTAGCGTACAGATACCCGAAACCGCTCTCTCTTCGGCAAGCGCTACGGCTTTTGCAAAAGAGGCGAAGCTGTACGCACCGCTTGCGGCATCGACCCTGCCCGGTCGAATCTCGAAAGGCTCGGCACCCGGTGCAACGATCTCGAAGTCATCCGGGATAGCCGTGTTCAATAGTGTCGCGGCTTGACGCAACATCGCTTTGTCGATACAGTAGAGCGGATCGACAAGTCGTTTGACGGTGTCGTGGTTCTCCAGCGCCAGTTGGATGCCGATACCGTTAAGATCGCCGATAGAGATCGCTACGCTCTTTTTTGTCTCTTGTTTCATTGTTCTTTGCTATTTAATGAGTCGCTTCATCTCTCGTATCGCCGCTTCCAGTCCCGTATAGACGCTGCGGGCGACGATACTTTGACCGATATTGAGCTCCTCGATCGTCTCTATCTCCGCGATCTCTTCGA
>JALWQQ010000056.1 GCA_027083075.1 Campylobacteraceae bacterium | reverse complement strand
TCTTCTGCCGATCATCAATCGCGGCTTGAAGCGCATTGACAAAGAGACGCTGCTACGCATAGAGGAGCATTGGCTTGCCAATCCGCAAAGCGGCTATTGGCATCTTCGCAATATGCGTGAGCGTGACGGTGTCGGCGCTTTGTTGCTTCGCATTATTTTGGCACTTGCGCTTACGGCACTTGCGGTTACCGCATGGTATCTGTGGCGGATGCGACACTACAAAAGCGAAGCGATCTTGGATCCGCTGACAGGGCTTTACAATAGACGTGCATTTGATCGCTTCTATCGAAAAGAGGGCGAGCGCATCGCATTGGCGTTGATCGATATCGACTATTTTAAGCAGTACAATGATAGTTACGGACACGACGAGGGCGACAAGCTTTTAAAAGAGATCGGCGATCTTTTGCGCGGTATAGCAAGCGAGCACGACTTTATCGTTTATCGTATCGGTGGCGATGAGTTTGCCGCGGTCGGGCACGGCAAAGATCAGAGTGCGGTACGAGTCTTTATCGACGAAATCATCCGCCGCTTAAGAGAGAAGAAGATAATACACGCCGGCAATCCGCACGGCATCGCAACGGTGACCGTCGGCGCAAGCTACGGACCGCATACGCTCTCGCACGAGCTTCTCTTTCGGTGTAGCGATCGCAATCTCTATCGTGCCAAAGAGAAGGGGCGTAACACTTATGAGCTCTCATATTGCGATGAGGCTTCCGCTTCGCAGAGCAAAGCAAACTCGTAAAAGGGCATCCCCTCGACGTCCAACGCTTTAAAGCTGCTTGTAAAGCGGTTTGAGACGGTAACAGCGATTATGCGCTTGATCGGATACTTCTCAAAAAGCTCTTTGCGCAGATCCAATGCAGTGAGAAATTGTGCTTCGTTATCAAAGGGTGCGGTGACGATATATTCGCCCTCTTGGCTAAGATAGCCGTAGCGACCTAGGGTGACGATATGGCGCTCATGCGTTAAGAGTGCCGAGGCGACAAGACTATCGAAGTGTTGCTTGAATGGTGCGAAGGGTGAGAGAAATTTGGCGAGCGCAAAGTCGTAAAGGATCATCTTTTTGCCGCGACTACGATCCGCAGGTGCGATAAAGCGAACGATCCCCTCTTCGGTAAAGCGCTGCATCGTAGCATAGAGCCAATCTTTGGAGATGCGAAAGTGCTCTTTGGCATATGTGTAGATCTGATGTGTCGTGAGAGCTGCAGCATTGTAGCGCGCCAAGATCAGCAAGAGACACTGTTCATTCGGCGTAAACTGATACTGTATGAAGCGCTTGAGATGCAGTGGCGCCTCTTTGCTGTCGAGTCGTGCCATGGCAGGAAGGCGCCCTTTTTTGAAAAAGCGATTAAAGGAGGCTTCGCTACGCTTTGCATTATCAAAAAGCAAAAACTCTTCAAAGTCAAGCGGCGAGAGCGAAACGCTGAAAAAGCCGGATGTGCTTATCGGGGTACGACTGATAACGATCGTTCTCTTTGCCTCGGGGATCTGTTCCAACATCCCCTCTTCATAATGATCGACGATCAGCGTCTCGATCTTTGCCTGCTCTAAAAAACGCTCTAAGCCTAGACTCTCTAAGTCGTAAAGGATCAGCGCGGGATCTTCGAGATCGATATAGAGGATCGTCTCAGGATCGTTTCGGGCGATGAAGTCGTACGCCAAAGCGCTCTTTCCACTACCGCGTGCACCGTAGAGATTGATCTTGGGCGCATCGATATCCATCAGCGACTTTTTGCGTGGTATAAAGCGACTCAGGCGCGGCGGCTTGCGATGAAAAAGTTCGAGCAGTTCCATATCTTTCCTTTATAAAAGGAAATATTTTTTGACAGTATAGCCAAATTTTAGCTTTGATGTTATCTTTTTTAG
>JALWQQ010000055.1 GCA_027083075.1 Campylobacteraceae bacterium | reverse complement strand
TAATCTTGCGTGCGATCACGCAAAAGAAGCACCGCATCCTTATCTTGCGAAAGGTTGCGCGCACGGTTAGACAAAGCGCGTTCAAGCTTTGCACGGAGATCCTTGAGAAGTCGGGACTACCAAGCAGTCTCTACAAGGTCAACAAGTCCGACATGACCATCACCTTTTTGCACACCAAAAGCGAACTCATCTTCGGCGGGCTGGACGATAGCGAAAAGATCAAGTCGATCTTCGACATTACCACCGTCTGGGCGGAAGAGGCAACGGATTTTACAAAAAACGACATCACCCAACTTGATCTTCGATTGCGTGCTAACACCGACTTGCCACAGCAGATCATCTTGACTTTCAACCCCGTTAGCGCCAAGCATTGGATCAAAAAGCACTTTTTCGACCAAACAAAAGAAGATTGTGTACTCCACCACTCCACCTACCATGACAATCCGCACCTACCCCAAAAGTCGATCGAATCCATTGAGCGTATGAAGGAGGAGAACCCAAGCTACTACCGCATCTACGGGCTTGGGGATTGGGGCGTGCTGGAGGGTGCGATCTATCCCGACTATACCATCATCGACGAGATGCCAAAGCATGCCGAGATACACACCTTCGGGCTTGACTTTGGCTACAACCACGCCCAAGCATTGGTAGAGGTGATGATAGAGAAAAACGACCTTTTTGTATGTGAGTTATATTATGAGAGCGGCAAGACAAACGCGCAGATGATCGAGACGCTGAGGCAAACACACCCGCATATCTTTGAGCTAACAGGCTACGCCGATAGCGCGCGTCCCGATCTGATCCAAGAGTGCAACGAACAAGGGCTAAGGGTAGAGCGCGCAAACAAAAGCGTCTTTGAGGGTATCAATGCCGTGAAGCGGTTTAATCTGCACATCGTCAAAGATAGCGTGAATCTGCTCAAAGAGATCGACGGCTATGCGTGGAAGATCGACAGGGACGGCAATACACTGGATGAGCCGATCAAAAAGGAGGATCATGCGATGGATGCGATGCGTTATGCGGTGGCGACGCTCTCTTATGATATGCCCGCACCTACCTACAGCTTCAAGTTGAAGGGGTTGTGATGGTGGATGTGGGTAGCGAGTGTTTGCATGCCGTGCTTGACGAGGAGACGGCGGCAAAGGTGTGTAGGTATCTTAAGGGGTGTCGCGTAAGTTTTAGCAAGCATAGCATCGAGCATAAAGAGATATACCAAGCCTACATCGAAATGGTGCAAAGCGGCGCGAAAAACAGCGTCGCGATAAAGTCGCTTGCGGCGCAGTTTGAAAAGAGCGAGAGGCAAATCTACAGGATCGTAAAAAAATGGAAAGCCGAATAAAAAAAGAGGCGAAAAAGCTCTATGAAAAGGTGCTAAAGCGATACTACGGCAGGACAAGTAACGATAACCGATCTTTGTCAATGATGCTTGACGAGGAGTTGAGGCGCTATAACAAAGCGGTGCGCCCACTTATCGAGAGTGCGGTGTATGAGAGGCTCAACAAGTCGTTTACCACACGCTCTTTGCCCGATATCGTGCCGAGCAAAGCGAAGTTGTCCGAGATGCTCTACCGCAATGCCAAAAGGGTAGCGGCGTATGTGCGCGAACTCTTTAAGCAACACATTGCCTCAAAGCCGACGATCCAAAAACTATCAAAGCTCTTTTACGAAGGGTATGGATTCAGGGACAAAGAGATACTCGATGTTAACAAAGAGCTGCCGCACTATCTCAAAACCTATCTGCAAAAGCCTCACACCCAAAGATCGATAGAGCGGCAAATCAGCAGGCTTAAAACCAAGCCGCTTAGAGCTGCCTACAAAGGCATCGTTGACGCGATGGAGCGGCACAACGATAAGGCGCTCAAAGGAGCGCTCAAGGTTGCGCTTGAAGAGAAGGCGCGCTACTACGCTACGCGCATTGCGCAAACGGAGCAGCAACGCGCGATTAACCTTGCGCGCGCAAAAGAGTACATGGACGACAAAGAGATCGAGTTTGTCAAGTACAGAATGAGCAGCAAGCATCCGTTAGTGGACATCTGCGACTACTACGCCAATCTTGATATTGGCTACGGCAAAGGGATCGTTCCAAAAGAGCAGATGGTTACGCTTCCGCTACACCCGCACTGTATGTGTCGGTATGATCCTTACTATTTGCCAGTCAAGCGCAAAAAGCCGACACCGTGGCTTGAGAAGCAAAGCGAAAGTGTGCAAAGACAAGTACTCGGCGGCTATGCGCAGTGGAAACGGTGGAGAGAAGGCGCGAGTGTTGAGAGCGTGTTTAATGCGACAAGACCGAAGTATCCTATCAAGCGGTATGTGGAGGCGCTGGGCATCAAATCGCCGAAACAAACGGGGACAAACGGCATCAAAGCCGCAGCCATGGCTTTGGGTGCGATGGGGTATAATGGCGGGATGAAGATTTTGACAAAAGAGTCGATAACAACAAAAGAGAGAGCAGCTATTGAAGGATGGGTAGACTACAAAAGTTGCCAAAATATCAAGAAGTATTTTTTTGGCATAGATGTTGAGAGAAAGTATAAGGATATGGCGCTAACTATTGCAGAGATGTTCAAAGCATATGATAGCGGTCTTGACAAAACGGAGCCCCTCTATCGTGGTATGCGATTTAAGCGCAAGGCTCTCTTTGAGTCGCTTATGGGCACCATGCAAGAGGCGCTTAAATCAAAAACTCCCGTTAAGATAGATATGGCGCCATCGTCGTTTACTCGTATAAAGAAAGTAGCTTACGGTGAATTTGCAAGAGTAGAAAGCAATGAACACTACAGTCTTGTTTTTGTACTGATTAAAAGAAAAGCAGGAGAGCTCTACATTAAAGAGTTTGCAGGGAAATTTTCGTATCAAGAGGAGATTATTATTAAATCGCACACAAGCAAATTTTATGTGATTGACATAATCGCTTCAAAAGAGTACAATAAAACATACGAAGTTATACTCGAGGAGGTGTAGCATGGAAGTATTGAGCCCGTTTGCAAAAATGTCCAAAAAAGAGAGAATAGAGTTTTTGTATGCCGACCTCGATAGCAGAAATTTAGCAGATGAAAGTACTATCGAGGCAGATAAAAAGAGAGATATTTTACAGATCGATTCAGACAAAAACAAAGCAACAAAGAAACTCAAAAATAAAACAAGCAGAGTTGCTTAAAGCAAGGTTTATTTAGTCTCTCACGCAAAAGTGTTATAGAGGAGGCTTAGAAGTGGAAGTATTGAGCCCGTTTGCAAAAATGTCCAAAAAAGAGAAACTTGAAGCATGTGAAGCATTGACTGAAAGTCAGTTTTCGATAAAAGAGATTGAAAAATCTAAAAAAGAAATCTCAGCAAGGATGCAAAAGACCAAGCAGAAAAAATCGACAAGCAAGCTTTACGCATAGCCTATAAGACCTGCTTCACCCCATCCTCTATCTCACCGCTTATCTTGCTCATCTCTTCTTCACTCAAGCCGCCCAAATCGGTTTTGACGATGCGCTCAAGCTTGGCTTTCTCATAAGCGGGCAGGGTGTATCCAAGCGATTTGATCCCCTCAAGCACGGCGATTTCGTTTTGTACATCAACGATGTTAAACTCGGTTGGATAGCGCACCGTTACATCGTTGGGAATACGCAAAAACCTACATACAACATCAAACGCGCGTGCTTCCAAATCTTGCAGGCGCATTGCAAAGTTGCTTAGTGAGCCGTTGAGTCCTTGAAACTTGATCTGCAACGCAATACCGCTCTCTTTTGATTTACCAGTGTCGATATCGTAAGCAATCTTATCTATCGCCGCCTCTATCGCCTCTATTTCGGCTTGGTAAATCTTGGCGGGGGCTTCGGGCGGGGCGATAAACTGCGGCGGGTTCATATCTTTGCCGTACATGATGGCATTGTCAGTACCGATATCGATCGCTACATCTTTTGCCGCAGAAGCGTTGATGGCAAGTAGGCTAAAGGTTTGAGAGCGCAGTATCTCGTCAAGTTCACTTTTGAGATTGTAGTGGCGTTTTGCCAAGTCACCTATCTGTGTAAACTCTCCAATGCTTGGGAATGTGCCTGTTTCGCTAAACTGAAGCACGGGGCAAACACCTAAGCCGTGTTCGCCGTGCTCGATAATCTCATCGCCCTCATAGACGCGCCAGCCGACAGTATCGTAATATCGTCTAACTTCGCGCTTTTGTTCTTCGCCTATCGTGCTCTCGTCGATGGTGTCGCGAAACTCTACAAACTCAAAACGTCCGAATGCATCAAGCTTGTATTTTGTGATGCGCTCAGGCTCAATCGGAACGAAGTAGGGAATGTCACGGTTTTTGATCTGCTCCGCAAGCGTTTGCGGCAGCTCTTTCGGTGCATCTACAAGCAGCAGCATAGAGCCGCGAACTTTGGCTTGTGCGGCGAAGCTTGCCATAAAGACATCGATGGCATTGCCGCGTTTGTCCGCGTCATCAAAGATGAGTTTGACGAGTTTGCTTGATGTGGTGCGCGTCGGTCGCTCACGAAAGAGGTAGCCGACATAACGCGCCACTTTCTGACGAAACATATTGTGATAGTAGGCGACCTTTTGGCGCTCTTTGTACTTCTCGTCGGTTTCACGCGGGTATTTGTCGATATACCCGCCGTTACTAAAGCCGCCGCTACCTTCATAGGCATCGACGGCAAGCTTCCATTTAGAGTGCGGCATTGTGTACCTCCTTTGCTATCTCATTGAGTCTGTTAAATACCTCTTTTGCCGCGTTGTGCATAAAGGGGTCTCCTTTGTATCCCGGGTGGCGGCGCACCGCTTTGGCAAAATGAAACACATCGCCCTTTTGCCACCGCAAGGCAGCGCGCCTTTTAGGGAAGATCCAATGCGGACGGGTGCCGAAATGGACAAAGACGGCGTAATTGATCGGCTTGCCTTTCCAACTTACAAGCATGCCGTTATCTTCGACATAGACATAGCCCGTAAGATGCTTGACGCGGTGCGCAATGTTGTGCTCAAGTCTTCCGGTGCGGGTATGTTTGGCGGCGTTTTTGACCGCTTTGTCGTGTACTTCGTGCGTAAGTCGGCGGATAAGGTGCTTTGGAAACCTCTTCGAGTAGTGTTCAAGCGCAAGGGTCGTTTCGCCTACGCCGCTAATGGAGACCTTTAACATTGCGCCGCTACCCCCGAAGAGACAAAGAGAATTACGGCGGTTTTGAGGTTTTGCACGGCGTCTTCGTCGGTAACGGTACGCTCCCACATCGCGCCCGCGCGTTGCATCGCCTCGATGATCGCCTCTTCGGTTGCGAAATATTGATCGTGCAGCCGTTCGTAGTCTCGGTTTTTCGTATCGCAGCCATAGACTACCTGCAAGCGAAGCGTCGCGCCTACGCCGTCGGGTTCATGTGAGATTGGCACGATACGCGCAAAGGGCGCATCTTTTGAGCCGATGCCGCGCTCAAGCCCGATTGCCACACTTTGAAAAGTGGGGATCGTTTGTAATTTGGCTTTGCACTGCTGAAGGTAGTCGTACACTTTGCTCATGATCTGCCCACCTTCACCGTCCACACCGTATCGCTATCTTTAATGCCGCCTTCGCTCTTTGCGCTCAAAATTGCCTCATCGAGTGCACGCTTGTACTCTTTTTCATAGACGGCGTATTTCTCCTTCATGCCGTCGCTTTCTATTTGCGCCGCGCTTGCCAGCATGTAGACACGGGCGATAACCAATCGCTCTACATAGTCGGTATCGGTAATGCCGAGCTTGCCGACATCGGTAATCGCTTGCGCTTCGTACGCTTCAAGTTCTGTTGCCTCGATACTATCGACAATAAATTTGTCATTGTAGGTATAGACCATTACAAAAACTCCTTTGACGCTATTTTCTTTTGTTTTTTTGACATCTTCACCCACAAAATGTCAAAAAAGCGCGCCACAATGGTGCAAACACGGGAGGTGTGCACACATGTTCGACAAAATCAAAGAGCTGCTTGAGGCAGGCAAAATCAGTCAAGAGGTGGCGCAAGAGCTTGACGGTGAAGTTTCTAAAGCGCTCAAAGAGCTACGCGACGAAAACGCAAAGCATAGAGCCAAAGCAAAAGAGCTCTCACAGGCGCTTGAAGAGGTGACGGGCAGTAAAGAGGAGTTGCAAAAGCAGCTTGAGAGCCTTGACGAGCGTATCGCAAAGGCGAAAGAGGAAGGCAAGCAGGAGTTGGCGCAGCAGCTGGAGGCGGAGCGCTTGGAAAAAGACAAGCTAAAGGCTACGCTTGAGAACATCGAAGCACGAAACCGAGAGCTGACGATCGAAAACGCGATCGGAGGCGTGCTTGGCAAATTCGATGTGATCGATAGTGAAGTCGTAGCAACGGTGCTTAAAGGTGCGGTCGAAGTGGGCGAAAGCGGCGTGATGTACCGCGAGGGCGATGCGCTTTTGCCGCTTGAAGACGGCGTAAAAAAGTTCTTTGAAGCAAAACCGCATCTACTCAAGAGCACAGGGCAAAACGGAAGCGGCGCAAACGGCGGCGGTACGTCGTATGCAGGAAAGAAAAAGTCCGAGATGAACGCGGCGGAAAAGGCGGAGTTCATCAAACAAAACGGACAAGAAGCATATTTGAGTTTGGAGGATTAAGATGGCAATCGAAATCAACAACGAGGTGATGGAAACCATCATTACGGAGCAGATCGCGCAAAACACGCGCAACTTTTTTAGAGGTACGGGCGGGGCGATCACGCCGATGACGAAGTATCATAAGGGCGATTTTGAAGAGGAACTTAGCTTTGCAAGTTTGGGTGGACTGAAGCGTCGTGATCCCAACGCAAATAATTCGGCGGTAGCCGATACGCTCAATACCGCAAACCAAACAGGCGTGAAGCTCTACTTCTACAAAGATGTTGAGTATAAACTTACCGACATCAAACGCTACGGCAAAAACCCCGACGCGTTGGCGGTGCGCATCGGCGAGGATTTGGGTCGTGCGGTTACGGTTGAGATGCTCAACAAAGCGCTTATCGCAGGCGTAGCGGCGATCGGCGCTGGCACCGGTACTACCTACACCGCAGCAGGCGGCACAATTGATCTTAAGACGCTCAATAGCACATTGGCGCTCATGGGCGACGCATTCGGTGACGTGAACGCCTTTGTGATGGATAGCGTTGCCTACTTTGCGCTCAATGAAGCGGGCATCGCGGGCAATTTCGACACCGTTGCAAGTGGCGTGCTCTATCAAGCTACACCTGCTACGATGGGGCGCAAAGCCTATGTGACCGACTCTCCCGCACTCAATGACGGCACAAACAAGAAAATCTTGGCGCTTACCAAAGGCGCAATCGTTGTCGAGGAGTCCGAAGAGCGCTTGATCACAAGCGAGATCGTCACGGGCGGTGAAAACGCGATCTATCGCATCCACATCGAGGGTGCCTTGACGGTGAAAGTCAAAGGCTACAGCTACGCGCAAAGCGCGGGCGCAAACCCCAACGACGCCACACTTGGCGCGTCGGCAAACTGGGCTATGATCGTCGGCGACAAAAAACACGGCGCAGGCGTGATGGCAATCGCATAAGGAGGTAGGCAATGACGCTTATTTATAGCAACACGAAAATCGAAGGGCTTGAGGGCGCGTACCGCAACCCCGCTTTTTTTGACGGGGTTGAGGAGGGCGCAGAGGTTGTCTATACCGACGACAAAAAGATCAAAGAGGCGTATGCGGCGCAAAAGGTAGAGGTCAAGGCGCTACCCAAGAAAGGCAAATAGATGGCACTGATGGAC
>JALWQQ010000054.1 GCA_027083075.1 Campylobacteraceae bacterium | reverse complement strand
TTTTGTTGCCAAAACCCTCCACCGTATCGATCACCTCCTTGCCGTTGCTTGCGATAAAGTAAAACGACGGTGTACCCAAACGCTTGATGCCAAGCGGTAGCTTTTGGGTGATCAGGTTGACTTTGGTAAAGACAAAGTACTTGTTTAACATTGCCTTGACTTCGGGCTCCACCATCACTTCACGATCCATCTTGATGCACCACCTACAAAAGGGCAAATACCCCTCGATCAAGATAATCTTTCCGGTCTCCTTTGCCCGCCTAAACGCCTCTTTGAGCCCATAGCGCTTCACGCCGTGCACCACCATCATCTTTTCGCCAAAGTCGTAGATAAACGATGCCAATGCCTCACCCTCCTCTTCACTCAACTTAAGCACAGGATGCGATGCAAAAAGTCGCTGTATCACAGGGTCAAGTACCGCATTTTCGGGTTTGGGATCGGCAAGATAACGCTCTATAAAATCTTCGATATCCAACAGTTGCGACTCCCTATCGCCTTTGCGATCACCGATGCGCGCCTTAAGCAAAAAAGAGAGTTCAGTAAGTGTCGGCGCGCTGAGGTTGAGGTCGCGATTGTTATGGGCATAATTGGCATTGAGCTTAAGTTGGGGAATGTACCGCACATGACAAGAGGCACAACGCTTCTCAAAAATCGCTTCACCCGACTCGCCGGCCCAAAGCAAAAGGCTACAAAAGAAAATCGAAACGACAGATCGCAACATAAGCTCACCTCAACCTTTTTGTGCTATTGTATCGTTAGAATGTTGAACAATCGTGTAGAAAGCATCAAGGATAAACCATGGCATACAAAACACTAAGCCCCGAAGAGGCGTATGTAATACTTCACAAGGGCACCGAAGCCCCTTTTACGGGAGAGTACCGGAACCATAAAGAGAAGGGAACCTATCGCTGTAGACAATGCGGCACGCCCCTATTTTCTTCGGACGCAAAATTCGATAGTGGTACCGGTTGGCCAAGTTTCGACGAAGCACTACCCGGTGCCGTCAAAGAGCTGCCCGACAGTGACGGCAGACGCACGGAGATCGTCTGCGCCAAGTGTGGCGGACACCTCGGTCACGTCTTTCGGGGCGAGGGCTTTACGCCGAAGCAGACACGCCACTGCGTCAACTCCATCTCCCTAAGCTTCGATGCCGATACCGCCTCTTAGGACGCACGAAGCATGAGTGCCATTACGCTGCGTTTTCGCAAAGGGTGTTTGCGTGAAGATCTCGATGCGCATGAACGCCCGCTTTTTGATAGACTGCTTGCCGAAAATATCTTGCAAAAAGGTAACGACGGACTCTATCGTCTCGCTTCGCTTTACCGCATCGGACGCCTCTCTATCAACCAAGAGGGCTTCGGTTTTGTCGAGGCGCAAGAGGCAACACAGCAAGACCTACTGATCCGACCAAGCGATCTTAACGGTGCCAAGCACGGTGATATCGTGCTTGTTAAGCGCATTATCGCACGGCGCGGCAGAGCAAGCGCCAAGGTCATAGAGATCGTCGAACGCGCACGCCTGTTTCTGCTTGCCTATCTACACAAAGAGGCAAAAGAGAGTTACTGGATCGACCTTAAAACCGCCCGACCCGTAACCGTCAAGATGCAGCAGACAAGTCCATCGATTTTGGAGGTCGGCACGGTAGTCAAAGTCGATATCGAAACAGACGAGATAGAAGAGATTGTCGGTAACTTAAACGATCCAAAGATCGACGAGACCATCTCGCTTGCGCTTTACAAGCGGCGAGACGCCTTTCCGCCAAGCTGCATCGAAGAGGCAAAAGGGATCAACACCGAAGTGAGTGACGCGCAGATCGCAAAACGGCGTGACTTAAGAGCGCTTGACTTCTGCACGATCGATCCGGTAAGTGCGAAAGATTTCGATGATGCGATCTACTTCGATCTTAAAACCCACACCCTCTATGTCGCTATCGCCGATGTTAGCCACTATGTGCCCTACTTTAGCGAGATCGACAAAGAGGCGAAACTGCGCGGCTTTACTACCTACCTGCCGCACAAAGCCTTCCCAATGCTGCCGCGCGTACTGAGCGAAGGGATCTGCTCACTCAAACCTCGTGTCGATCGTCTCGCCTTTGTCGCCGAAATCCGGCTCGATCCCGACACATTGCAACCGCTCGAAGAGCGCTTTTACGAAGCGGTGATCCACTCGAAGCATCGCTTCAACTATGACGAGGTCGATGCGATCCTTGCCGAAGGCTACAAGGGTAACAACGAAGAGGTGAGGCGGATCCTCGCATGGCTCTTACCCCTACAAAAGATCACGCAACGCTTGCGAAAAGCAAGACTACAACATGGCTTTGACTTTCGTAACGACGAGACACGCATCGTCCTTGATGCGGCGCATAGACTGGTCGATACGCGCATTGAGACCGGCACACCGTCACATTCGCTCATCGAAGAGTGCATGTTGCTTGCCAACCAAGCGGCGGCAAAGCGCTTTAGCGGCGAAGGCGATGCGATCTTCCGCATCCATGAAGCACCGGAGATAAGCAAGTTAGAGTCGCTGCTGAGCGAACTGGCAACCGTCGGACTCTATGTGGACGACTATGAAAGCGCCGAAGAGCTCATCTGCGCCATTCAAAAACAGGCGCGCGCCATGGGGATCGAAAAAGAGGTCGATGCGCACATCATCAAGTCGCTCAAACAAGCCTCCTATAGCGCTTACAATGTCGGGCACTTCGGCTTGGGCTTTTCGCACTATAGCCACTTCACCTCTCCGATACGTCGCTACAGCGATCTGATCCTCCATCGCCTCATCAAAGCACAATTGCGCAAGGATGACGAAGAGCTGCGCTACCTACTGCGCAATATGGAACCGCTTTGCGCACAGGTGAGCACCCTTGAGCGAGAAGCCACCAAAGCAGAGTGGGACTTTCGTGATCGTAAATTTGCCAGATGGGCGGCAGAGCATCTTGGCGAAATATTTACAGCGGAAATCTCGGAGATCGACGAAGAGGGTAAGGCGAGTGCCGTGCTTACGGACGACAATGCCCCAAGCGGCGTTGTCGTACAACTCAAAGCCGATATTCTCTTGCTTTTCGATACAATCAAGATACGCCTTAGTGCTTCGGATATCGCAACCGCCACCATCACCGGTGAGTTTGTCGAGAAGACATAAAAAGAGATCACTGCGATATGACATTTTGTCATGTTTTGTACTTGTTTTAAAAAATAGGTGTAAAATACGAAAAATAAAAAACCGAGGATACCATGGCAAATATTCTCACCGCCCTCATAGCTATTGCAAACAGCCAAAAAGATATAGAAAATATCACCGAGGGCAACAACAGGATGAACGCCATGGGAGAAAGCCTTGAAGAGTACATCAAAGGTGTTTTTTCAGATACGCTTAATATGGACAACTCTGAAGAAAAAAATCTCAAACTACACCGAACCTTTTCCTACCTTGGTAGTAAAAACAGCCCGCCGGATATGATTCTAAGAGGTGGAGATGCTATTGAAGTGAAAAAAATCCAAACGGCAAATGCAAATCTCCAGCTCAATAGCTCTCATCCGAAAGCTAAACTTTATAGCGACAATCCCAAAATCAACCATGCCTGCAAAAGTTGCGAAGATTGGAGAGAAAAAGATATCATCTACTGTATCGGTCACATCAAAGAGAGAAAACTTTTGAGTCTTTGGATGGTTTACGGTGATTGTTATGCGGCGAACAAAGAGACATACATCAAAGCGGAAATCAAAATAAAAGAAGCAATCGGAAAAATCGATGATTTGGATATCGTAACAAAAACAAATGAACTTGCAGGTGTTAAACATGTCGATCCGCTGGGAATTACCTACCTACGTATACGAGGTATGTGGATCATACAAAACCCAAGCAAACTTTATAGCTGCCTTGACAAAATAAAAAAAGAGGGCGCTTTTACTCTTTTTGCCCTTATGAGACGAGAAAAGTATCTCTCTTTTCCCGAAGATGATAGAAGAGCAATAGAAAGTAGTGAACGCTTCTTTGTTGATGACGTAAAGATACAAGACCCTGATAATCCTGCAAATTTACTGGATGCGATATCCATTGTTCACAAGGTGGAAACATGAACATAGTCTCTCTTTTCTCCGGTGCCGGCGGGCTTGATTTGGGGTTTGAACAGGCGGGCTTTAAAACAATCTGGGCAAACGAATATGACAAAGAGATTTGGGAGACCTATGAAAAAAACTTTCCGCACGTAGTGCTTGATAAGCGTAGCATTACAAAGATCGAAGCGGATGAAATTCCCGACGCAATCGGCATCATAGGCGGACCTCCATGCCAAAGCTGGAGTGAAGCGGGAGCGCTCAGAGGTATCGAAGACGAACGCGGCAAACTCTTTTTCGATTTTATTCGCATATTGCGCCGCAAAAGACCCCTCTTCTTTCTAGCCGAAAATGTAGCGGGCATGCTGGCATCACGCCATGCCGAAGCGCTGGAAAATATCAAAAAGCTCTTTAAAGAGAGTGGTTACACCCTCTCTTATAAGCTATTAAATGCACACGACTATGGTATTGCCCAAGATAGAAAGCGTCTCTTTTTCGTCGGCTACAGAGACGACCTTCGTCTACGCTTTGTCTTTCCGGAACCGATCGAACGGAAGCAATATCTTCGCGATGTGATCTGGGATCTTAAAGAGAGCGCCGTGCCTGCAAGAGAAAAAAACCATACCAATGCGGTATGCTGCAAAATCCCGAATCATGAATATGCGATCGGTTCCTTCTCGACGATATATATGTCACGCAATCGTGTGCGCAGTTGGGACGAGCCCTCCTTTACCATACAAGCGGGCGGAAGACACGCCCCCATCCATCCACAAGCACCCAAAATGCTATTTGTCGAACAAAACAAGCGCATATTCGTCCCCTCAAAAGAGCACCTTTATCGTAGACTTAGTGTACGGGAGTGTGCACGCATTCAATCTTTTCCGGATACACATATCTTTTACTATACCAATGTCATGGCGGGTTACAAAATGGTTGGAAACGCCGTACCGCCGAAACTGGCATATGTGCTTGCAAAAAAGATTAAAGAGGATCTACGAAAGATCGGTATCGACGATGCGTTGACGATCAAAAATCACAGAGGCACGCAGACTGACGCTATTCGCCATTTGCGTAGCTCCGAAGGAGTGAGCTGATGTATAAACGCGAATTTGATGCGAGGTTGCAACAGGGCACCCCCAAAGCGATCTTGCTTTATGGCGAAAACGACTATCTTCTGCAGCACTATACCGAGCTGATCACAGAGCGTCTGCAAGCCAAAGAGAGTGCGCAGGTTTACTATTTTGACGAGTACGATTTCGATGCGGCAAAGGCGTATCTCTCTCAAAGTTCGCTCTTTGGCGGCACCAATCTGCTCATCCTCAAACATGACAAGAAGATCCCCAAAAAAGAGCTCGAAGCACTCGTTACACTCTGTGCCAAAAAAGAGGATAGTTACCTACTTTACCTCTACTATGGCAATGCAAAGGATGCCAAGAGCCTACAAGCCGCCTTTAGCGAAAAAAAGGGCGGGGTCTGGGTACGCTTCTTCGAGCCGGATATCCGAGAGGCTACGGCACTCCTGCATACCGAAGCCGAGCGTTTAGGGTTGACGATAGACGGTTATAGCTTGCAACACCTGCTACACTCCTTGCAAAACAATCTCGCCTTAGCAAAAAAAGAGCTTGAAAAACTTGCCGTTTTCGATCGCCCCGTTAGCAACAAAGATATCGATGCCAGCGTCTATTCGCTTAGTGCACCCGCTACCGAAACACTTCTGATGGAACTCTTTGAAAAGCGCCCTGTCACCCAAACGCTCTCGAAGCTTCTTGAGATGGGAGAAGACGAGTTTGCCGTACTGCGCGCCATCGAATACTTTGTCGAACAGATCTTTCTTTTCAACGCCTATATCAAGCTGCACGGGCGTATCGACTCCGCCGAGATTTTGGGCTACAGACTCCCCAAACGCATCGAAGAGCAAAAGGCGCGCCTTGCCGCGCGCATCAACTCTGCAACTCTACTCAAGATCTGCGAATCGATCCTCGAAGGCGAAGAGAGACTCAAGCAAAGCAGCGGCGAACAAAAAGAGGTGCTGCTCTACGGACTACTCATCAAGATCCAATCCTTTCTCTAAGCGATTTTTCGATATTATCTCGCTTCCTTGCCGCAATGAGAGTTTTCTCAAAGCGGCAGAGTCAGATTCCTGCTCGCAAGCTCTCTTGCCCCAAGAGAGTGAACGGGCTAAAAGCCAAAAGGAAAGAGTATGAAAAACGCTTACGAAACACTCTTCATCGTAAAACCTACGCTTACCGAAGAGGAGATCAACGCAACCGTTGAGAAGGTTAAAGAGGTGCTTGCAAAAGTCGACGCAGAGCTTCGTGCAGAGTTGACGATGGGCATGAGAAGACTTGCGTATCCCGTTCAAAAACATGAGCGCGGTTACTACACGGTCTTTTACTACAATGCACCGGGTAGCGCTATCGCCGAACTTGAGAGAAATCTCAAATATGACGAGAATGTCATTAAGTTTATGACTGTAAAATATAGCAACAAACGTGAACTTGCGCAGTTCGAGAAGCAGATAGCCGCCGCAAAGAAAGCGCCCGAAGCGACAAGCGAAGAGGCGCCTGCAAACGAAGAGAGCGCCGAAGCGTAAGCTGCGCAAACACGCCAAGGAGCGACCGATGGCATACAATAAAGTGATCTTAGAGGGCAACCTTACCAGAGACGTCGAGATACGATACACCCCGAGCGGCACCGCAGTCGGCAACACCGGCATCGCGGTCAACCGTCGCTATAAAACTGCAACCGGCGAACAAAAAGACGAGGTGATGTTTATCGATCTGACGCTTTTCGGTAGAACCGCAGAGATCGCTCACCAGTACCTGCGCAAGGGTCGCAATGTCTTGGTAGACGGTAGATTGACCTTAGAGCAGTGGACGGCAAGCGACGGCACCAAGCGTAGCCGCCACAGCGTAACGGTGGAAAATCTCCAGATGCTTGGTTCACGCGATGATGCGGCAGCCGTAGCACCGCAAACACCGGGCTATGAGACAGCGCCGCAACAAAACGCTTACGAGGCGCCCCAAAGCGCGCCCGATACGACAAGTGCGCCACAACAAAGCGCGCCGGAGATTCCCGAAATCGATATCGACGAAGACGAGATCCCGTTCTAACCCGAGGTGGGCGCCGCCAAAGGCGCTCTTTTCTTTGCTCGCCCTCAAACGAGTGCGGGCTACAACCCAAAAGGAAAAACAAGATGGCAGAAAGAAGAAAGTTTAAAAAGAGATATTGCAGATACTGCGAGCAAAAAGTAGAGTTCATCGACTACAAAGATCTCGATGCGATCAGATTTAGTCTCAGTGAGCGCTACAAAATCATGCCGAGACGCTTGACAGGCAACTGCAAAAAGCACCAAGATATGGTTACCGAGGCGATCAAGCGTGCACGCCAAGTGGCACTTGTACCCTACATCGTCGATCGAAAACGCGTGATCGAAAACCCCTTCGAACTCATCAAGTAAAACACGCCGCCTTCGGCGGCATAACACATAAAAACTTCTACCAACATTTTTACTGCTCTTCTAAGCTATTTGTTTTAACACTAATGATGTCGTACAGATACTGAGAATTCAACCCTTCTGCAAAAGCAAAAGCAGTTTATCCGCCTCTTCGTCACTATAGAGAAAAATCTCACGCTGCAAGAGGGGCTTGAGTCCGCTCATCGCGATCACCTC
>JALWQQ010000053.1 GCA_027083075.1 Campylobacteraceae bacterium | reverse complement strand
CTTAAGGAGAACTTCTCACACTCTCATCTTCCGATGCTGCTCTGCAAAGAGGAGACCATCGTCGATGCCAACGGTGCGGCACGCAAGCTCTTTCCAAAACTCAAAGAAAACAGAACATCCGTACTGCTTAAAAGAGTTATCGGTATCGACACCAAAGAGATCTTCGATAAAAAAACGCAACCGGTGCGCCACAAGTGTCAAGAGAAAGAGTGTCTCCTCTTTGCGGAGAGACGCAAAGGGGGCTATACGCTAGTACACATCGTCGATATTACGCTACTGAGCAAACAGCAAGAGTCGATTCGCAATCAAGCGCAACTCGATACGCTTACCAAGCTACCCAATAGAGCCAAATTTAACAAAGCGCTCAACGAGGCGATCTATCGGTCGCAAAAAAACGGACAACTGTTTGCATTAACACTTTTCGATATCGACAAGTTTAAAAAGATCAACGACACCTACGGACACGATGCGGGCGATGCGGTACTAACCGAGTTGGCGCGACTGGTGCATGGGCTTTTGCGACGTAACGATATGGTGGCACGTTGGGGAGGCGAAGAGTTTGCCATCCTCTCACCTTTTACCAACGAAAAAGAGGCATACCTGCTGGCAGACAGACTCCGCCGCCAAATCGCATCCTACCCCTTCTCTATCGTCAAACATCTCAGTTGTAGCTTCGGTGTCACTGCCTACAGAGCGGGCGATACGGCCGATACGATCTTTAAACGTGCCGACGAAGCGCTCTATGAGTCCAAGCAGGGCGGGCGCAATCGTGTTACACTCTACGCCTAAAAAGCATATGGATATAGCGTGCCGTATGAACATAAGGCATGTGGCGACAGTAGCGATACTCCAGCTTCAATAACGCGTCGATATCGGTCTCTTGAAGTGCCTCTTTCTCGATATAGTCGTGAAAGACACGGATACCCGTTTGGCACACCGTCTCAAACCCCATCTCTTCCATTAATGCCAAGATGCGCTCGGGTTTTTGCGGATGCGGCGGCGTAAGCTTGCGCCCCTTGCCGTACCAATTGCTCTCGTTGTAGATAAAGGGGATGCGCCACTGTGCTTTAAGCGCATTACGATAGATAAAGCTATGGTAGTTGTAAAAGAGTAGCGACAGATGCCCGCCTCTTTTTACCTTTGCGGCGACGATCCGCAATGTCTCTTCGGGCTTTGCCAACCACTCCAAGACCGCATGAAAGAGAACAAGGTCTTGCGGCGCAAGCCTCTCGCTTAGCGCTTGCGCGCTTGCATGGTGCCACTGCGCCGTCAGTCCGTGTGCGGCGAAGTTCTCTTTTGCGCATTCCAACATCTTGGCGGAAATATCGTTGCACACCACCGCATGTCCCGCTTCTGCAAACCAGAGCGCCATCTGCCCCATCCCGCAGCCTGCATCCCATATGGAAAGCTTTTTCTCGTCGTTACGCAAAGAGTCGAGATCCTCTTCTAACAACTTGAGGCGCCACGCCCCTTTGACGCTACCGTAGATGCGTGAGGCAAAACGCTCAAAGAGCGTATCGAAGTTCTTATCCTCTTTGCCGCGCCCTCTATGCATAGAGTAGCTTCTCCAAACTATCAGGTGCTACGGGCTCGACCTTTTTGTCAACAAACCAGACACTATCGGCAAGATGCTTTGCTTCGATGATATCGTGACTCACCATCAGCGTCGTCGTGCCGAACTCTGCATGCAAGCGACGTATCTTCTCGCGCAGATCTTTGCGCATTCTCGGATCGAGTGCCGAAAAGGGCTCGTCCATCAAAAGCAGTTTCGGTCTGCGCATCAGCGCTCGCGCCAATGCAACACGTTGCTTTTGTCCGCCGCTAAGGCGACGCACATTGCGCGATGAGAGTCCCGCGATCCCCGTCATCTCCATCAAGCGCCGCGCCAAGCTATCATCAGGGTTGACAAAAAGCAGATTCTCCTTGACACTCATATTGTCAAAGAGTGCGTAGTCCTGAAAGACAAATCCGACATTGCGCTTTTGAATAGGCAGCGAAAAGCGCCTCTCGAGCCACACCTCTTCATCCACAAAAATCTCGCCCTCAGCACGCTCTAAGCCTGCCACGATACGCAGTAGCGTCGTCTTGCCGCTGCCGCTTTCACCCATGATGACAATAAAGTCGCCGCGGTTGACATCTTGCTTGAGACGAAGCGTAAACTCACCCTCGCTTCCGAAAAGTCTCTTTTTGATATCTATATGTAGCATCACCCTACCCGAAACGCTTTGTGTGTGCATGGTTGATGCCGTAAACCGCCATCAAGACAAAAAAGCTAAGCGCAAGCAAAATCGCCGAGTAGAGATGTGCCGAGGCGTAATCCATCTGCTCGACCAGATCGTAGATCGCCACTGATGCAACACGCGTCTTCTCGGGGATCGCCCCACCCACCATCAACACGACACCAAACTCTCCGACGGTGTGCGCAAAGGTGATGATGATCGCCGTTGCCAAGGCGGGTTTGATATTGGGTATCGCGACACGCCAAGCGGTCTGAAACTGCGTCTTTCCCGCCAGATAACTTGCCTCGATCATATGGGGGTTGAGCGAAGCGAAACCGTTTTGTAAAGGTTGCACCATAAACGGAAGCGAGTAGAGACAACTGGCAATCAAAATGCCCGTAAAACTAAAGGGCAGCGCATGCCCGAAGATATCGCTTAAAAAACGACCTACGGCAGTATCGGTAGAAAAGCCCCAAAGCAGATAAAAACCGAGTACCGAAGGGGGCAGAACCAGCGGCAAAGCGGTTACGGTTTCGACCAATGGTTTTAAGAAGTGTTTGCTTTGAGACAACCACCACGCCAAAGGCACGGCAAGCAAAAAGAGGATCAGTGTTGTCAACGAAGCCAGTTTAAAAGAGAGAATGAAGGGTGTCCAATCGATGCTCACGCCTATTTTCCCTCGACACTAAAACCGTAACGGCGTAAAATCGCCTTTGCTTTGTCGCTTCCGATCGCTTCGTAGAGTGCCTTTGCCGCCGCTACGCTTGCGCCATGTTTTGTTAACGCATAGCCTTGCCTGAGCGGCTCGTGAAGCGACGCGTCGATCAGGTAGTAGCGATGATAGGGTGAGTCGGCGATCGTCGGCGCTTTTACCAAAGAGAGTGCGATGATCCCGATATCGGCGGCTTTTACCGAGATAAATCCCGCCGTCTGCGAGATGTTTTCACCCATGACGATCTTATCGGCGAGGCGCTCATAGAGGTGCAGATGCTCCAATGCCTGCTTCGCCTTCTCACCATAGGGTGCATGCGCAGGGTTGGCGATGGCGATCTTGTGCACCCACGGTGCGGTCAAGTTCTCAAAACCCTTGCTTGCATTAAAGTCGTCGGACTTACTCCAGAGAACCAAGCGCCCGATCGCATAAAGTTTCGGCTTACTTGCCACCAAGCCTTTCCGATAGAGATCTTCGACATAATCCATATTGGCAGAAAAGTAAAGATCGAAAGGTGCGCCGCGTTCGATCTGTCGTTTCCCCTTGCCCGAAGAGCCGTAGATCACATCGATCTTCGCTTCGGGGTGCTGTTTTTGAAAGTCGGCAACGATCGTATCGAGTGCGAACTTCAGATCGCTTGCCGCAAAGACCGTTACTCTCTGCTGCGCAAAGAGCCACACGGAACACAAAACCCACCATAACACCAATGCTCTCACCGTAACTCCTTAAAAGAGATAGTCGAACTCCCAGCGTATCTCATTATACCGCGGGTCGGCTTTTGTCGTGCCGTAGGGGGTGGTGTGCTTAGTACCAAAGAGTCGCCCCCACCGAAGTCGGGTATAAAAGTCTCCTCTTTTAGCGAAGAGATCGATATTGAGTATATCGCTATCGACCGGAACACCCGGTTTGGTATCGTCATAGTTTTGGATACCGTAGCGTACGATACACTTGCTACGATCGAAGATTCCGAGAGAACCGAGTGCATACTCCGCTTGTGCCGCCCATGTCTTTGTGGCGGCATACCAGTTGTACTGCCCCATCACACGCGTATAGCCGCCGGTCGGAAAGCCGCGCCACGGTGCAACGATATCCCCCTTATCTGCAACGGCACTATACGCCAAACGAAACTTCCAATCCCCGTGTACGAGATCCAAACGAAGCGCCGCCATGCTTGCATCGATACGCTTTGGATCGCTATAGCCGCGTACATCTTTTTTGAGATTGGCACCGCCGATGGCGCCCGCACCCTTGTCAAACTGATACAAGAGGCGAAATGCGGGCAAGAGCCGCCACTCACCCAACGCATAATGGGCGCTCCCTTCCACAACAAAAGTCGAGAGCAGTCGGGGTAGATAGTACCACTCCGCTTTGATTACGGTATCGGGCAGACTATGGTTTTTGAGAGAAAGAAAGTAGAGCCTATCGTCTATACCTCGCGCACGCAATATGCTTAGACCCAAACCGCGATGCATCGCCGCATCGTCGTTTTGGCTGTAGGCACTATAGGGATCGCTCGGATCGTCGCCAAACGCCAAAAGGTGATGAAAGCGGCTGTGGTCACGCAGCTTTTGCTTATAAAGATACCCCACCTTAAGCAAGGTGCTTGGTAGCGAATGGTCTTGAAGCGTCACACCTTCGAAGGTGTTGGGCACCATCTTGCTATCGTTAGCTTTAAGCAGCACGGTATTGACGGCTTGCCTACCGAAAACGATCTCTCCACGCGCATAGCGATAGCGCAAAGACGCCAGTGCAGGCACCACAAAGCCCCTTTTGCCTTTGGTCAAAAGATCGTATCGACTCAAGGTATCTTTACCCGACTTCTCAAAGCGTATCGTATCTCGTGTCAAGGTACCGACACCGTAGGTGCCGAAGAATCCGAGTTCAAACCCAAAACCGTGCAGATATGCGGAACGGTAGATAAGATTAGCGCCTAAGCCCAGTTGATAGTGGCTTTTTCGCGAAGTATAATCGCCGTTCTTTTTAAGTTCGTCGCCCCAAAGATAGGCAAAAAAATGGCTACGTAGCCTTGCGTAAAGATGTCCCTCCTCAATCCAATCGCGCCAATGCCCTACACTCTCCGGCGTCTCATTGTAGTGGATCTTCATGCTACAGTTAAGCGCCCAATCGCCTTTCTCTTTGGCAACAAGCGACACGGTAAGAGAAGAGATAAGTAACCAAAGGTGTATGATCTTCACAAGCTGCTCCGATACGATTTACGTTATGGTAATCAAAAAATGTAAAAAAGGACTTGACAGAGCACAACAAACGTGTTATTATCCGCCCGGTTGAGTGAACAGAGCATTGCAAAACAATGCCAACAAAAACTCTTCACTCTTCACTATTCACTCTACACTTCAAAATGCTTAGCATTTTGAGTATGGGGGTGACTTGGTTTCGACCGGAGCGGTCGGGGCTATGTGCATGCCGCAGCGGGTCACTGCGTGATCAAGCCCACACAAAATAGACGCAAACAATACAGATTACCGCCCTGCTTACGCTTACGCAGCGTAAGTGAACCAAGCTTTAGGGCCGTCCCGCCGGCGAAGGTCACGATAGCCGGTTTTCGGGGCGTCGACGCGTCGTGACTATATCTGTCGGTCGCCATACCGACGGACGAATCTTTCGGCTGGTCGTGTGTAGCTTTGGGTGTTGCGCGAAGCACGACGAGAGAGAGCAACACCGTCTAAGCATGTAGAGTCATAGTCCTATCCGTTTCGGGACAGGGGTTCGATTCCCCTCACCTCCACCATTGACTACTAAAAGTAACACTTCATAAAAAATCATTAAAAATCACTATCCTTTGCAAATATCGGTAAAACCGTACTTTCAAGCATATCATAATACATCATTACTCATCATAAAAAATCATTGAAGCGCAATTGAAGTGCTACACCGAGTGGTACATCTTTGCTATACTTTTCATATAAATAAAAAAGAAGTGTGCACCGCTATTGCTTCACTCAAAAAGAATTTCAATGAGTGTCAAAAAAGTTTCGCCGCTTTTACCTTAACAATAAATTCAATGAAGCAGCCAAAATCGAAAACACTTTCAAGTGTAAAACTGCTAAAGAAGCAACCATGCAAAATCTTTATACATTCTTTTCGCTGCATCCGATCAAGTAGTCTTCTATTTGATAATACTCGTATATTTTAAAACACACAAAAGAGGGCAGAAGATAGAGCTTGATAAAGGATCAACTCTATTTGACAAAACACATATTGTGTGTTATAATGGAACCATGTTAACACAAAGGATCGGTATGACTGCAACAGCAAACAACAAGACGAGAACCAATGTATATCTCGATACCGAAATGAAAAAGAAAGCCCAAGAGATCTTCAAACAGTACGGCATGGGACTCAGTGACGCATTCAATATATTTCTTGCTCAAGCGGTGATGGAACAAGGCATCCCTTTTCAAATCAAAATTCCCAATAATGAGACCGCACAGGTGATTAAGGAAGCCAGAGAGGGCAAAAACATGACCAAAGTATCGCTTGACGAACTCAAAAAGGAAGTTGGTGCTTGATATTGCCATACATAAAGTGTTTACAAAAGATCTCAAAAAAGCCCAACTCAACCCAACCAATACGGCAAAGCTTTTTATGTATATCTCTTTGCTGCTAAATCAAGAAGAGTTACCCGCCGAAGCGAAAGATCACAATCTGACCGGAAACTATAAAGATACAAGAGAGTTTCATATCAGCGGAGATCTTCTTGTGGTTTACAGGATAGAAGAGAATACTTTAGAACTCTTGAGACTGGGGACGCACTCTCAGCTCTTTAAGTAAAGGTCATGAGGGAGAATTGAACCCGGTTCCCAAACTCAAGTGGTACACGAATTGGTACACGCAGAGGGCTTAATAGCCACAAAGCACGCTATAGCGATATAGTTCGGTAGCCCTCACCTCCACCATAAAAACCTTTTCACGAAACAATCTTTCTTTCTATCTCTTTCGAGAGTGCCGTAGTGATCTCGTATGAAATCGTGCCGTAGTGTCGTGCCGGTTTTTGCGCATCATCAAAGATACACACCCTCTCTTTGTCGCCTTCCAATACAATCATATCCATCGATACCCGCCCGAGTATCGGCAGTCCTTCCGCGGTCACATAAGCATCGGCGCTATCGCCGCGTCGCCAGCCGTCGCCATAACCGATATCATAAGTCGAGACCGTCATATCACACGGTGCGACAAAATCGCCGCCGTAGCCGATGCGCTCCCCCTTGCGTAAACGACGCGTCGCGATACGTTTGGCGCAAAGCCTCATCACCGGACGCAGATCGAAGTGACCAAAGCACATAGGCAGTTCGTTGTAGCCATAGAGAGCGATACCAACGCGCGCGAAATCCTCATCGAAAGCATCGCATCGCAAGAGTGCTGCGGAGTTGTGCGAGTGAAACTGCACTTCTTTATCGGCAAAACGTGCCTTCACCTCTTCAAACCGCCGCTTCTGCCACGCATACGCGCTTCCAAGCTCATCGGCGCTTCGATAGTGTGTCATGACACCGACAAGCGCCAACCCTTGCTTTGCGATCGCCTCTTTAGCCTGCGCGATCTGCTCAAACATTATGCCGTTGCGGTGCATCCCCGTATCGATCTTCAAATCCACGCGGCTACCCGCTTCGGCCTGTGCGATATCGCGTAAGTCGTTCAGTGCGAAACGCAACTTTGGATGCGCAACGGCGCGATCGCACAAGATGAGCACCTCATCGAAATATTCGAGTATCTTTTGCGCCTCGGCGGTAGTGCGCACCACCGCCTTGCGCACCCCCGCTTCAGCGCACATAGGCGCGACAAGT
>JALWQQ010000052.1 GCA_027083075.1 Campylobacteraceae bacterium | reverse complement strand
ATATTAAGCCGCCTGCACCGCAGGTCAATACTCCGACCAACGGACAGCCTGTTAGCGGTACGGGTGAACCGGGTGCTATCGTGCATGTGGTAATCCAGCCTACGGGTACGGGCTGCGAAGCGCTTGTCGCTTCCGACGGCACGTGGAGTTGTACGCTCGATCCTGCACCTACCGAAGAGCAAAACCTCTCGGTAACGCAGACCGATAAGGGCGGTAATACCTCCGAAGAGACCTTGGTTGAGGGAAGTAAAGGCGGTATCGATATTACACCGCCGCAAAAACCGACCATTATCACGGAGGCATTGCCCGACGGTAGAGTGAAGGTAACGGGTGAAGCCGAACCCGGTTCCAAGGTTACGGTTACCTTCCCCGATGGAACAACCAAAACAGTCATTGCCGATGCCAATGGGCATTATGAAGCGATCTCCGATACGGCGCAAGGTGACGGTGATGTAACCGCCAAAGCGACCGATACCTCAGGTAACAGTTCACCTGAAGCAACCAGACCCTATAAGCGCTGGTACCGTGAAGAGACGGGTCAAAAGACGAAGTTTATCTATGGTCAAGGAGATAATGCTCCTAAAAATGGTTCGACAGTAGAGATCGGTTCGGAGCTTGAGATCGTCAAAGAGGAGGGCGATGAGCAGGGTAATACGCGCCTCTTCGTACAATCGCCCACGCCAAGCCCCGCACCCGAAGTTGTAGCCCAAAATCTACCCGATAGCTGCGATAAGTCAAGCTACTCGGCATATGTGAAGCTTTACAAAAAAGATGGAGCAGTAGCGACGGGATATAGATTTAGCGATCCTAACTGTGGTGCAAACGCATCGGATGCAACACTCTTTGAAGGTAAGCCGATATCGTTTGTGCCCGGTACGACAGCAAGGTTAGAGAAGACAGAAGAGAAAGGCGGCATGGTGATCATCATCGATGCTCAACTTAATGAGTCGAGAAGATTTGGAGAGAAGTAATGAAAACAAAAAAGAGAAGCATATATGTAGCGGCGGTATCGGTTTGGCTGCTTATCGGATGTGGTGGCGGTGGAGAGAATTGGGGTATCGACCACCAAGGTGGTATAGAGGTTGGACACGGTCCGCTTGATCCTGCAACCGGACTCTATCGATGTACGATCAATGATGCGACGGAGGTGCCTACCGGTGCTACGGTAACCCCCTTAAGTAGCGATACGCAAGTGCGCGTTTGGCACTTTCAAAACTCGCAAGAGTATGTCTGTACCCTAAGAGGACAGGCGATCGTGGAGAGTTGATTTGTCTATTTTGGACAGCTCTTTTTATCGCCGGGTACGGAGCCTGTAAGTTTAAGAAAAGCGCCAAAGGGCGACATCACCCCCATCGCTTCAAGCTTCGGTCCTTTAAATTTGAGTTTTCCGGACATCATGGCACCCATCGCTCCACACCCGAAGCTTCCTTTGCCCATGCATGTCCAATCCTTATCTTTCGCATGCATCATGTAGTCTACATCATAGTTGGCTTTTTGGGCACTCGCTTTGCCGGCTTTGATGCAAACGGCTTTACCGCCTTTGGGTGCGATCTGTAGTTCTATGGCACTGGCTTTGCCGCACCCGTCACGATACATCCGTACGATTTTGTACCCTTTGCCGCCGTTGTTTTTTGCCCATTTGCCGAGTTTACCGCTTAAGGTAGCATTATTGTTCCAAGCTCTACACATAGCCTGTGCCCAAGCGGCATCCATAAAGGTGCCGCTCATCGCAATGCTGCTTCCTACCAAAAGTGTTGCATAGATCTTTTTCATTCTCACCCCTTACGATTTGGATATAATGTATTATTGCAAAAGAAAATAAAACTTGGAGTATTTTTATTGCATTATATTAGATTATTGTTGGCAATAATTTTTATGATTGTCTTTTTACAGGGTAATGCTTTAAGCAATGCCGAGTCGGTCTATTTACGTCAGCATGCCGACAATCCCGTCGATTGGTATCCGTGGAATAAGGCGGCACTTGAGAGAGCCAAAAAGGAAAAGAGACCGATCTTTCTTTCGATCGGATACAGCACCTGCCATTGGTGTCACGTGATGGAGAAGGAGAGCTTTGAGGACAAAGAGGTGGCAGACTTGCTCAATACCCATTATGTGGCGATCAAGGTGGACAAAGAGGAGCTACCGCAACTTGATGCGCACTATCAGACCATCTATCGCAACGTGACTGGAAAACGCGGCGGCTGGCCGCTGACACTGATCTTGACGCCTACGCTTCAGCCGCTATTTGTCGGTACCTACTTGCCCAAAGAGAGAGGCTACGGCTCTAAGGGATTGCTCTACTATCTGCATTTTTATGCCGAGTGTTATCACCGCCATCATTGCCCAAAGTTACGTATCGCTGCAGATAGCGCCGCCGAAACAAATAGAAGCATATCACCCAAGCTGATAATTACACAGATCGCTTCTGTGTACGATCACAAATACGGAGGGTTTGGTGCACGACCAAAGTTTCCCGAAGCGACACTGCTAAGCCTGCTTTTTGATCTGGATCGTTTAGGTTTTAAAGAAGCAGGAGCAATGCTCTATGCCACTTTGGACAAGATGGCACGCAGTGGGCTTTACGATCAGGTAGAGGGCGGCTTTTTTCGCTATAGCGTCGATCGTGCGTGGCATACGCCGCACTTTGAAAAGATGCTCTATGACAATGCCGCACTGATCGCGCTCTATGCCAAAGCGGCGCGCCATACGCACCGAGCGCTTTATCGTAAAGTGGCGCTGCAAAGCCTTGCTTTTTTGCAAAAACATTTCAAACTACCCAACGGGCTTTACGGCAGCGCAAGCGATGCCGATAGCGAAGGCGAAGAGGGTGGTTACTATCTTTTTGCCTATGAGCGTGTGCGTAGGGCGTTGCGTGCCGCAGGTTTGGATGCAAAACAGTGTGAAGCGATCTTGCATTATCTAAGCATCGAAGAGGATGGTACGATCGATGGAGAGCTTTCGCATATTCGCTTGCAAGGCAAAGCACCCGAAGGGATGGCAAAAGCATGGAAGGTGCTGCGTCGGATGCGTCAAACGCGCCGTTTTCCCTTTGTCGATCCCAAAGGCGTAGCAAGCTACAACGCCATGCTAGTAAGCGCCTTGTGTGCCGCGGCGACGATAGAAAAGGGGTATCAAAAGGAGGCCGAACACCTTTTTGAACGCATCATTGCGCTGCTTTGGTCGCCAAAGCAGGGACTCAGGCGCTATGCGACAGGTGAGCATGCTGCCCAAGCGGAGGGTACCTTGGAGGATTATGCCTATCTGTTGCGTGCTGCACTCGATCTCCATGAGTTGACACTCAAGCCGCACTATCTTAGGTTTGCCACAACGCTAAGTCGTACCATGCTTACGCGCTTTTACGATGCGCCGCGGTGGTATAGTGATACGGCGCGTACGATCACGGCACAGATTTATGACCGACACTATACAAGTGCCGCAAGCATCGCGATCGCCTCGCTGATGCGCTTAGAGGCACTACAACACGATCGCCGTATCGATCGCATTATTACTTCTTCCTTGCGGCATTATCACATTACGCATTTGCGCGATCAACCCTCGTTGGCGCGACTAGTTCTAATGCGCCGCTACGGCATCATCACCATCTCGGCCTCACGCCGGTTGTGGCAAAACGAAGAGGCACACTACTTTCAGGCGCGATACCCCTATCTCTTAAGGCGACTCTCAAGCGACAATCGCTATCTTGCCTGTAGCAAACGGCGCTGTTTTGCCGCGACAAGCGATCTAGTTTCGCTACTGAAGCGTATCGAGAAGGAGTCGTGCGATGCCAAAGATCAACGAGGATCTCAGAGGGGCTTTAGAGCACTTTTTAAAGCTCTTAGATGAGGAAGCCTACTTTGAAGCGCATGAGGTACTCGAAGAGGCGTGGCATGCCTTGCGTCTGCGCAACGACCCGCGCAAAAGTTTGACGCGCGGGCTTATCAACGGTGCGATCGCCTTTGCGCATATCAAGCGCAACCGCCCCAAGGTACGCAAACAAGCAGCGGTCACCATCGGCGCTTATGAGCGACACAAGGCGATGGCAAACGAGGCGATCGATGATGCCGATTTGTTTCGTAAAGCGTGCGCCATGATCGAAACACTCAAAGAGCGTTACCGAGACTATTTTACATGATGTTTAGCTATCATGATCAAACCAAACACAGCTATCTTTCGGTGCGGCAAGGAGCGCATCAGCTTGATTGGTCGATGCAGCCGACACCGTACAAACGCTATGAGAAGAAGCTGAGGCGTTTTGCTTTCGATCTTGAGGATGCCGAGGATCGCTTTTTGTACCATATCGGTGGCATCAATGCCCAAAAAAGCTATCCCGGCGTGACTTACTATTTGCGGATGAACCCTGCCGCCGGTGCACTCTATCCCAATGAACTCTATGTGCAGATCCGCGGTGTGGCAGGGAAGCAAGATGGGATTTATCACTACGACGTTTTCTCTTCTGCGTTAACATTATTGTACCCATTGCATGAAGGTGAGGGTCTGGAGGCCCTTGTGGGTGAGCGTTACCCGATCAAGGGGTATCTCTTTTTGCTCTCGATGGTGCCGTGGCGCTCGGCTTGGAAATACCGTCTGCGTGCTTTTCGCTACTGTTTGCTAGATGGTGGACATCTTCTTGGTGCCATCGAAATGGCGGCGTTGCTGAAGCCGCATGCGACACGCATGATCTATCGTATCGATCATCATGCGCTCAATCGACACTTTGGCTTTTTGCAGCAAGAGTATATGCTCTCAGCTGCCGTGGTGGGGGTGCCGATGCGCAAGCATGGCTTACCGAAATTACCCTCACAACCCTTGCCCTATGCTGATGCGACCGATACCTTTATGCCGACACCCGAGATCGTTACGGCATATCATGAAAGCTTGCAATTGCAAGCATGCAAGCGACAGCTACATGCACCGACGTTCGATTTCGAATCCTTGAGACTACAAGAGGCGATCGTTCGTCGCCGCTCGACACGCGCCTTTGCACCCGAAGCGATTAGCAAAGGTCAATTGCACTATCTCGAATCGATCATTGCACAACCGATCCTTAGTGATTGTGACGAGGAGGTTGCGGTTTATGTGATCGTCAATCGCGTCTTGCAGATGCCAAGCGGCATACGGCTTTGGGGCAACTATCTGCGTTACGGTGATTTTAGTGCCCGGGTGGGCTATTTGGCGCTGGAGCAGTATCATCTGGCGCGCGACGGTGCTTTGGCGCTCATCATGACCTCGCGCGGCACCAATTATCAAGCCCTCTATCAAAAGGCGGGAGTGATCGGACAGCGGCTCTATATCGCTGCGACCTATTTGGGGCTCGGATGTAGTGGTATCGGTGCCTATTATGACGATGAGGTGTGCGACTTTTTGGGTCTGGATGCCAAAGAGGAGATGGTACTTTATATGATGGCAATCGGCAGAGAGTTAGAAAAATAGAGTATAGTCGGTATCAAAAAGTAGTCCAAGCACGACGGAGCCAAAGAGCAGGATGAGCATGATGCGATAAAGCGTCTCGTTACTCGGTAATCGCATAGACAACCTCGGTCTGTTTTGCTTTCTCTTGTATCTCGATGATCTGCAGACCTTCGATCGGAAGTTTTAGTAGCGCATCGATCGTATCGACTTGCGCTTCGGCGCAGGCGCGTGTCACCATGCCGCGGTAGGCTTTTGCCCAGTGGCTGACGCTCTTGCCGTTTTTGAGAAACTTAAGTGTCGTATAGGGGCGTGACGGCTTGTAGAACTTATCATAAAAACCGGCACGTAGATCGAGTATCTCTTCGCCTTCAAAAGCACTATCGAGTGCCGCTTGTGCAGTCTCTTTGTAAAGCTTTTCGGGCTTGAGTCCGTCGATGCTTGCACCTTGTTTAAGCTTGTATTCGGGGATAAGATCATCGGCGCGCAGCGGACCGAAAAGATTTGAAAAGAGGATCACATGACGATCGACATAGGCTTGTGCGCTGCGACTAAGTGTCGGATAGTCAAGATAGTCGAAAGCGACTCCATCATAGCGCAAGATCGCCTTTATCACCGGTTGTGTCATCGGATCGTGCGCAAAGCGGACGATGTCGCTGTGTTTTTTGAGTCCGAACAGCGTAGAGAGTCTATCGCTATCGCCCTTTGCGATGAGTGCGCGATAGCGCTCTAAGAGCGCTGCTCTGGTTTCGTGCAATGCTTCATCCAAAAAGAGCGTTTCAAGCGTAAACCTACCGTCGCCGCCCTTGCGTTTGCTCTCGCTCGGTGCTAAGAGGATTTTCATCGCTTATCCTATTAAACTTTTTTATCTACGATAGCATATTTTTAATTTATCGCATCTATTTTTTCTAAAAAACGCTTCTGTACCTTGACTTTAAAACTTTTTTTGTCTATAATTCCCGTCCGTTTATTTGATGTGCCGGTGTAGCTCAGCTGGTAGAGCAACTGATTTGTAATCAGTAGGTCGGGGGTTCAAGTCCCTTCACCGGCTCCATAAATAGATGATCAGTGTTTGACCGGCAAGGTGCAAGGGGTGAGTTACCCAAGTGGCCAACGGGGGCAGACTGTAAATCTGCTGGCATTTGCCTTCGGAGGTTCGAATCCTCCACTCACCACCATTAAGCCGTAGGTGCGGGAATAGCTCAGTTGGCTAGAGCGTCAGCCTTCCAAGCTGAGGGTCGCGGGTTCGAGTCCCGTTTCCCGCTCCATTAACCGGGAGCTGTATCGACGGTAACAGACGGATGTCACCGCTTTTCGAACGCTTTTGGTAGTAACTTCACGTTATACGGCAAACTCCGGTAAACATTGACTTACATGCCCATATGGCTCAGGGGTAGAGCACTTCCTTGGTAAGGAAGAGGTCGTGAGTTCAAGTCTCACTATGGGCTCCACCCTCCGTTAGATATGGACAGAAGTGCGACTTGCGTGTAGCAGTTTTGTCCATATGGGATGAGGGACACGGTTGTAAGCTTAGTTGGGTATAATATTGCCTTCACATTCAATTAGCTCAGTAGGAGAGAAGCAATGGCTAAAGAAAAATTTGAACGAACCAAACCGCATGTAAACATCGGTACGATCGGTCACGTCGACCACGGTAAAACGACGCTTACCGCTGCGATCACGGCCGTACTTGCAAACAAAAACAACGCACAAATGATGGACTACGATCAGATCGACAACGCTCCTGAAGAGAGAGAAAGAGGGATCACGATCGCTACGTCTCACGTCGAGTATGAAACAGACAATCGCCACTATGCGCACGTTGACTGTCCGGGTCACGCCGACTACGTCAAAAACATGATTACGGGTGCGGCGCAAATGGACGGTGCGATCCTCGTTATCGCCGCTACAGACGGTCCGATGGCGCAAACACGCGAGCACATCCTTCTTTCACGCCAAGTCGGCGTTCCTTACATCGTTGTCTTCTTGAACAAAGAGGATCAACTCGACGAGGAAGACAAAGAAGAGATGCTTGAGCTTGTCGAGCTTGAAGTGCGCGAGCTCTTGAGCGAGTACGACTTCCCGGGTGACGATACGCCTATCGTTGCGGGTTCTGCTTTCCAAGCGCTTGAAGAGGCAAAAGCAGGCAACATCGGTCCTTGGTCTGAAAAAATTCTCGAGCTTATGAAAGCGGTAGACGAGTATATTCCGACTCCGGAGCGCGATACGGACAAAGATTTCTTGATGCCTATCGAAGATATCTTTACGATCCAAGGGCGCGGTACGGTTGTTACCGGTAAGATCGAGCGCGGTAAAGTCTGTGTAGGCGACGAAGTAGAGATCGTCGGTTTGAAAGATACGCAAAAAACCACCGTTACAGGTGTTGAGATGTTC
>JALWQQ010000051.1 GCA_027083075.1 Campylobacteraceae bacterium | reverse complement strand
AGGTCACTTCTTTAGCGTTATCTCGTCGCTCGACTCTTTGGTAGTGGGCGAATCGCAGATCACGGGGCAGGTCAAAGAGGCGTTTCGCTTTGCCTTTGAGAACGGTTTTGCCCGTAGCGGACTTAATGCTTTGGTGGCGCAAGGAGTGCGCTGCGCCGCAGAGGTGCGAAGTGCAACCGATATCTCTCATAAACCGATTTCTATCGCCTCGGTAGCGGTAGCGCAAGCGCACGCACTGCTTGGTGAAAATATCCAAGGAATGACCGGTGTGGTCGTGGGTGCGGGAGAGATGGGTGTTTTGGCGGCAAAACATCTCTTGCGTGTCGGATGCGATGTGATCTTGGTGGGTAGGGATGCTGCCAAGACCGAAGCGATCGCCGCGACACTCGGTGAAAATGTCAAGGCGGCGACGGTTGAGCGGCTGCCGAAATATATCAACCGCTACCGCCTTCTCTTTAGTGCCACTTCCTCTAAGGAGCCGGTGGTCACCGATGCGATGATCGAAAACGAGACGCTGCACCGCATATGGTTCGATATGGCGATCCCTAAAGATATAGAGGTGACACCGAACGAGAAGCTCAAACTCTTCCGCATCGACGATCTTAAGGCGATCTCGCAGCAGAACCATGCCTTGCGCGAAGAGAAGGCGCTGCAAGCCGCAGAGATCGTTAAACGCCATACGGTACTTTTCTTTGATGCACTGCGTGCCGCTTCGGTCGAGCCGATACTCAAGCATATCTATACGCAGGCGCAAGAGGCGGTGGAAGAAGAACTAAAACGTGCGCTCAAAAAGGGGTTTGTCCCCGATGCCTATGCAGACAATATTCGCAAAATGGCAATGCAGAGCATGAAACGCTTTTTGCATCGTCCAAGTCTGAAGATACGCGAATGCAGTGTAGAGAAGAAAAACGGCGCTACGATAGAGACGTTGCGTACGATTTTCGAGATTTCCAACAAAGGATAAGGACGTGAGATTTTCCAAGTTGCTAATCCCTACCGTCAAGGAGGTGCCTTCCGACGCACAACTACCGAGCCACATCTATCTTTTGCGCGGCGGATTTATCCAAAATGCGGGGGGAAGCGGACTGTACAACTTTTTGCCGTTGGGCAAACGCGTACTTGATAAAGTGCGCCGAGTGGTGAAAGAGGAGCTTGATCGCGTCGGTTGCCAAGAGGTAAGCTTGGCGTTTGTCACACCCGCCTCGTTGTGGCAAGAGAGCGGACGTTACGAGAAGTACGGCAAAGAGTTGTTGCGTTTCAAAGATCGCAAAGAGAATGAGTTTGTCCTTGGACCTACGCACGAAGAGATGATGGTCAATCTGGTGCGCCAAAGTGTCAAGAGCTACAAGCAGCTGCCGCAACACCTCTATCAGATAAATTGGAAGTTTCGCGACGAGGTGCGCCCGCGTTACGGTTTGATGCGTGGGCGAGAATTTTTGATGCAAGACGGCTATAGCTTTCATGTCGATGAGACCGATATGAAGCGAGAGTTTGCCTTGATGGAGGAGACCTATAAACGTATCTTTCGTCGCCTTGGACTTGATTTTCGCGTCGTTGAAGCCGATTCGGGTGCGATCGGCGGAAGCGGAAGCAAAGAGTTTATGGTGCTTGCCGAGAGCGGCGAGGATACCTTGGTGGTCTGCAAATCGTGCGACTATGGTGCCAATATCGAGGCGGCCAAACGTGCAGCGCCTGCATATACACCAAAACCCCTATCACAAGAGGGCAAAGTGGCGACACCCGGTACGACAAGCATCGAAGCGGTGGCACGCTTTTTCGATGTCGATGCCACGCAAACGCTCAAGATTGTCGCCAAAGAGGCGCATTTCGAAGGCGGCAAGAGCGAGATCGTCCTCTTTGCCTTGCGCGGTGACGATGCATTGCAAGAGGTCAAGGCGTGTAACGCTGTCGGTGCGGACGATCTAAGCGACGCAAGCGAGGCGCAGCTTGAGGCATTGGGCTTACCGGCAGGCTATCTCGGTCCCGTAGGACTTAGTGATGAGGTCAAGATCTGCTTCGACGAAGCGTTGCGCGGTGCGACGGCGATGGTCTGCGGCGCTAACGAAGCGGGCTACCATATCGCAGGCTATGCGGTACCTGAAGATATTACTTTCGTCGATATCGCCGAAGTGCGAGAGGGGGATCGTTGCGTACACTGCGGCGCCGAGTTGACGCACACCAAAGGCATCGAGGTAGGGCACATCTTTCAACTCGGCACACGCTACAGCGAACCGCTCAAGTGTGAGTTTTTGGACGAAAACGGTAAAGCAAAGCCGATGGTGATGGGAACCTACGGCATCGGTGTCAGTCGCTTGCTTGCGGCAATCATCGAGCAGCACCACGACGACAAGGGGTGCATCTGGACCAAAGAGAGTGCACCGTTTACACTCGAGATCATCTTGGGCGATGCCAAAAACGAAAGAGCCAAAGAGGTGGCGGAGTCTCTCTATGAGGTGATCGGCGATCGTATCGAAGTGCTCTACGATGATCGCGCTAAAGAGCGCTTCGGTGCGAAGATGAAGGATTTTGAGCTGATGGGTATCCCTTTTGCGCTGATCGTAGGTAAAGGGGTGAATGATGGCAAGGTGGAACTTGTCGAGCGTGCAAACGGTGAACGACACTATCTTGAGATCGGCGATGATCTTGCCGAGACGGCAGAAGCGCTCTTGGCGACGATCGCGGATCTTCAAAGCAAAAGAGGGTAGAGCACCGTGCCGTTTCTACTGCTTGCGCCGCTTTTTTTCTTGGAACTCTACCTGTCGCTGAAGGTGGGGGAGCAGATCGGCTTTTGGCTCTCGGCACTCTGGATCGTTGCGTCGGCGATGGTCGGTGTCGTGCTTTTGCAACGCACACCCTATACCGTTGCCGGTCACATGCGCGATATGATGGAGGGCAGAAGCGATCCGCGACGCTTTCATGATGCGTCGGCTGCATATATGGTGGGCGCACTCTTGCTGATTGTACCCGGCGTGTTGAGCGACCTGATGGGTGTGCTAAGTCTGCTTTATAGTTTCTATTTACGTTCACGCGCTACAATGAACCGATCAAAAGTTCACTCAACTTATCATGAAGGAGAAGAGGATGTCATTGATGTCGAAGTTGTTGACAGCAGCGACGATCACCACGGCGATCGTTAGTGCGCAAGGAGTTGATAAGGCGCAACTGCTTACTTACATTAAAAGCGATGTGGTACGTAACCCGCAAGTTAAAGTAGAAGATCTGGAGATCATAGAAAAGAAGCAAGAGAAAGCGCTTCCGGGATGGGATGTCTATCTGACGGTGATGAAGCTCAAGTTTCAAGGTAAAGAGCTTAAGATCCCCGAAACGATCTTTGTTAACGGCGATCTGGTTACGGGTCGCCTCTTTAGCCTAAAAGAGAAAAAAGAGTATCGCGATCTGATCCGACCGAATGTCCCCGATAGCCTGTATGATGATGCGCATCTACTTTACGGCAAGAAAGATGCTGCACACAAGATCATCGTCTTTAGCGATCCGATGTGCCCCTTCTGTCGCCAAACCGTCCCCGGTCTTTTGAAGGCGGCAAAGGAGCATCCCGATAAGATCGCACTCTACTACTATCATCTACCGTTGTTACAGATCCACCCCGTTTCGGGTATCTTGACGCGCATCATGCATGTAGCGCAAAAGAAGGGTAAAAAAGAGGCGCTTGAGAAGTTTTACGACCTTAAGATCGGCTTCAGGGAGACCAATACGACCAAGGTCTTGCAAGCGGTACAAAAACATACGGGGTTGAGCGTATCGCAAGAGGAGATCGATGCCAAAGAGGTCAAGGAGGCGATCAAGCATGACGAAGATGCCGCTTCGCGCCTAATGGTAAAAGGGACACCGACGATCTATATCGACGGTAAGTGGGATAAAAACAGAGACGGTTACAAAAAGCTGATCAAGTAAAGAGCGCTACGTGAAAAAGAAGATTGTTATCGCTACACGAGAGAGCGCATTGGCACTCTGGCAGGCGTATCATGTCAAAGCGCGCATAGAGTCCGCCTTGGAAGATGTCGAGGTGGTGCTCAATAAAATGACCTCCAAAGGCGACAAGATACTCGATAAGCCCTTGGCGCTTGTCGGCGGCAAAGGGCACTTTACTAAAGAGCTTGAGGATGCGATGCTTGAGGGGCGTGCCGATATGGCGGTGCATTCGCTCAAAGATGTGCCGACCTTCATCCCCGAAGGGCTTCGCTTGGCGGCGATCACCGAACGGCAAGATCAGAGCGATCTCTTTTTATCGCACCGCTATGAGAGCTTCGAAGCCTTGCCCGAAGGCGCCGTCGTGGGCACCACTTCGCTACGTCGTCGTATGCAATTGCTTGCCAAGCGTCCGGATCTTAAAGTCAAAGATCTGCGCGGTAATGTCAACACGCGTCTGCGTAAGCTTGCCGAGGGGCAGTACGATGCGATCATCTTAGCCTATATCGGACTCAAGCGTCTCGATCTGCTCAAAGAGATTCCCTATACCCAAAAACTCGACTTTTTTATCCCCCCGATGGGTCAAGCGGCGCTGGGTATCGAGATCGTCGAGGGCAATGTCTTGGCTATAGAGTGCGCCGAAGCGCTGAACGATCCCGTTACCTTTGCTTTGACCCAAATCGAGCGCGACTTTGTGGCGGCGATCGGTGCGGGCTGCTCCGCCCCCGTAGCGGTCAATGCACGAAAAAACGATGACCGCATCGAGGTTCGTGCGATGATCGGATATCCAAACGGCACACATATCCTCGAAGAGCGCCTTGAGGGTGATTTCGAGGCAGCACAAGGACTCGGCAAAACATTGGCAGAGCGTATGATCGATCGCGGTGCACTCGAGATCCTCAAAGAAGCCGAAAAGATCGCCTTTAAAGAGGAGAGGGCGGAGCGTTTGTAAAATCGTTTTCTTCTCCTTCTATCTTCTCAGACTAACAAATCCTTAACCTTTCGTTTACAGATAGCTTTCATACAATATGTTACACTGCCGCTAAGATACCAAAAGATAAGGAGTACACAATGAAAGGATATCTTAAAGTAGCGGCGCTTGTAGCAGGATCGGCACTTATGGTCGGATGTAGTAGCAATAGCGTCAAGAATTTAGTGGATTCGTATATCAACAGTAGCGATGCTGCGAACATCAAATCGCAACTGCTTGCCGCATTAACCGCAAAGATCAAAGGTACGGCACCAAAAGCGAAAGTAGAGGCGTTTTGTGCCGATGGGAACTATACGATGGTTCACACGGTTAAAAACGGTGCAAACAAAAACGCTTTTACATTAAGGGTGCCTAAAAATGTTCCGTGTAGATTGGTGATGACGACCAATGAGAACAATGCAAGCACCATCTTGGTTACCAAGGTAGATGTTAATGGATCGAAACAAGTTAAAGTGTCCGACACTTTAAATCTCGGAAATGTCAATCTTCCTGTCAAGCAAGCGCCCGGTGCTAATAGCTACGATGCAAACAATGACCATCTTACGGATAGTGCTTATCGTGTTGATGTCAATGCGAGTTCGGCGATTCTTGCGCAAAACGCAAGCAACAAATTCGATGCCGACCATGATGGGGAGGTCGATCTCTTGCAAGACAAGAATACAGATGGTAGCATTGATATGCTCGATGACTATAATGGCAACGGCAAACCCGATGCACTTGAAGATAGAAACGGCAACGGTAAGCCGGATATCGAAGACGATACGAATAAAGACGGTATACCCGACATGATGCAAGATAAAAATCATGACGGTAAGCCCGATATCGTAGCGGATACCAACAGTGACGGCATCCCGGATGCACTGCAAGATAGCAATGATAACGGAGTGCCCGATACAATGGATGGCGGTAGTACCAATCCAAACGATAACGGCAATGGAAACGACATCGGCAATAACGATAACGGTAACAACACTTCAAACGAAGGCACTCGCTAAGGGGCATGCGCCGTCGTTTTACGCTTCGTGCCTATAGGGTGCGAAGCGACCTCTTTTTCCTCCTCAAGTTAATCTAAAAATAGATACACTTATATCGATTTCACCTCCGTATAAAGAGAGGACGATATAAGGTTGCATGTGGACTACGAAACGAACGAAACGATCGCTTGGCTTAAAGAGCACGCCGATCTTAAGATCATCGATACACCGCTCGATGTCGAGCTTGAGATCCCTCATCTTGCCTACATCGAGGTTAAAAAGCCCGATTCGCGTCCGCTTCTTTTTACCAAGCCCGTTAGCCGCAGACTTGGCATTGAGTACGATATTCCCGTCTTAATGAATCTCTATGCCAACAAGGCGGTAACCCAAAAGATCTTGGGCGATGCGCCTGATGCGATTGCGGCGCAGATCGATACGCTAATGAAGTTCAAACCGCCGCGTAGCTTCAAAGAGAAGCTTGCGATGCTGCCGACGCTGTGGCAACTCAAATCTATCTTTCCCAAGCGCAGTAGAAAACGTGGTAGGTGTCAAGAGATCGTATTTGAAGGCAATGAGATCGATCTATTTCGATTACCCCTGCTAAAAACATGGGAGCAAGACGGCGGTGCCTTCATTACGATGGGACAGGTCTATACCCAAAGCCTTGACGGTACGATGCACAATCTCGGCATGTATCGCCTGCAACGCTACGACAGGCGGCGCCTCGGGATGCACTGGCAGATCCACAAAGATGCAAGTCACTTTTTCGACCAATACGAAGCAGCGGACAAAAAGATGCCGGTAAGCATCGCGATCGGCGGCGATCCGCTCTATATCTGGTGCGGTCAAGCGCCGATGCCGCACGGGATATTTGAGATGTTGCTCTATGGCTTTATACGCAAGCGCGGCGCACGACTCGTCAAGTCGCTTGGCAATCCGCTCTATGTTCCCGAGGATGCCGATATCATCATCGAAGGGTATGTCGATCCGAGCAAGCGCGAGATCGAAGGACCTTTCGGGGATCATACCGGCTACTATACATTGCCCGAGCCCTTTCCGGTGCTCGAAGTCGAGCGCATCACGATGCGCAAAGATCCCGTCTATGTCGCCACCGTCGTTGGCAAACCCCCTTTGGAAGATAAATATATGGGCTGGGCGACCGAGCGTATCTTTTTGCCATTACTCAAGCCGATGGCGCCTGATCTGATCGACTACTATATGCCCGAAAACGGTGTCTTTCACAACCTCATCTTAGCCAAGATGCAGGTGCACTATCCGGGACATGCCAAGCAGTTTATGCACGCCTTTTGGGGAGTAGGGCAGATGAGCTTCGTGAAGCATGCGATCTTTGTCGGCGAGGATGCGCCCGCATTGACCGATCATGACGCGATTGCACGTCATATCTTGGAGCGCCTCGATGCTTCAAGGATCCTCATTAGCGAAGGGATTGTCGATCATCTTGACCATAGTTCCGAACAACAGTTTGTCGGCGGCAAGTTAGGGGTGGATGCTACGGGTGAACCGGTTGCACGCGAGATAGAACTTCTGGATGACGGCGAGCTCTTAGCCAAGATACAAACTTTAAGCGACGAGATCGTCGATCTGCGCCAATGCTACACCGACACCCCCAATCCGATCTGCGTCATTGTCGTCGATAAACGCCGAAGCCAACAAGAGACGATCAAAGCATTGACACCGTTGGCATCCCATCTGCGCGTTGTGATAATCGTCGATGCCAAAGGTAACGATCTTGATAACCCCTATATGCTGATCTGGCGCGTGGTGAACAATATTGATGCCAAGCGCGATGTGGTGCTTATGCCTTTTATCGCGATCGACGGCACCAACAAAAGCAAAGTGGACGGCTATGTGCGTGAATGGCCCGACGATACCGACTGTTCGCCGGAGG
>JALWQQ010000050.1 GCA_027083075.1 Campylobacteraceae bacterium | reverse complement strand
TCAATGTCTTCATCGTATAAACAACCAGCCTACGGCTTAGGTCATATTTCTCATAGAGGATGTTGAGCATAGACGATCCGCTGATGCGTATTTTGATATCGGGAAAAGAGTCATAGATGTTTTTTATCTCTTGCGCCCAGTTGCCGTATCTGTGCACTTCGTCTACGATGACCACCCTTCCTCCAAGCGCATAAAACTCATCCACAAGATCGTAGAGTTTGCTGTTGGTAAACTCCACGTCATCTCCGCTTAGATAGAGCATTTTTTCGTTAGCTAGTTTGATGTATTGATAGAGCAGTGTCGTTTTTCCCACACCGCGAGATCCAACGATGCCTACAAGCCTCTCCTGTGATCGAAGTTTTTTAAGATAGTTCTCTCTGATGTATTGTGTGGGTACATGCCGTAGGTTTCGTTCTTGTTTTTTGAGAAAATAGTCGATATGCATGCAAAATCCTAAAATATATTTTTGTATTTTAACATAAAATATATAAGTGTAGTTCCATATATTGCTTTGTTGATACCATTCAATTGGGTTACAATCTTAAAAAGTCGATAGACCATAAGATGTCGAGCCTACAATGAGGCTATCTATGAATGCGTCCGCATCACTGTTTCCTTATTACACAAGTACCTTCTTTTTAAGTCTCTTTTTAGCAAAAAATCAAGAGAGAGACGTATGTGCTAATATACCTCGATAGTTCTTGTTTTGGGAGGAAGAGATGCGATTTTTGTTCCAAATGGTATTTGTGGCATTGAGTTTGTTTGTATTGAGTGCGTGCGGCGGAGGTGGCTCTGCAGGTTCGGACAACCCTTCTGCTTTGACAAGCGGTGCAAGTGGTGCCGGCACAAGCAATGATGCCAATAGTGCCACTGGAGATAGTAATGACAATGGCACAACTTCAGATTCGGGAAATGCATGAACGAATACCGGTACAACAGATGCGGGCACTGTCATTACGGACACTACAAAACCGATCATAACATTGGTAGGCGATGTAAATATTACGATAACAGTTGGTGAAACATATAACGATCCCGGCGCAATAGCAATGGACAATAACGATGGGAATATTACCGATCAAATCGTAGTACGCAACCCCGTCGATACAAGCACAATCGGCACTTATACGATTACTTACGATGTCAATGATAGTGCGGGCAATGCAGCTGATCAAGTTACTCGTACCGTAACGGTACAAGCCGCTCCTAACACTCCACCTAAAGCCAACGCCACCGCGACACCGACCACGGTAAGTGAAGGTGAAGCAATCACCTTTGATGGGTCGGGTAGCAGCGATAGTGACGGCAATATCATCACCTACAGTTGGAAAGAGGGTAACAGTACACTCTCTACACAGGCAAGTTTCACCGAAACCAACCTCTCGGTAGGGGCACATACGATCACGCTGACGGTGACAGATGATGACAATGCTACGGCGAGTGACAGTGTCGTGGTGACGGCGCAAAGCGCAACGACAGTTACGACACACCTCAAAAAACCGGACAGACCAAAAGCTACGACGAAAACGGCACTGAAGTGACTGATGGCAGCATCAAAGACGACGGCTACTATCGGATGGGGGTCGCGCCAAGTTATACCCGTAATGACACCAAAGAGATCGTAACGGATAATATCACGGGGTTAATGTGGCAAGATAATGCCGATGCACAAGCTATAAAAAACACATGGAACGGTGCCAAAGCCTACTGTGCCAATCTTACACTTGGTGGCTACAGTGATTGGCGACTACCAAGTATCGAAGAGCTTGAGGGCATTGTTGATTTTGGGCATAGCCATCCTACGATCGACCCGGTATTCCAGAATGTGGCTCCGGAACCGATATTCCCGTTTGAGCACTCGGACTATTATTGGTCATCTACTGTTGTGCATTACTATGCGCCTGCTATGTGGGTTGCAAGTCTTTGGAAGGGCGTGAGCGGAACAAGTGGAACCACTAATAGTGTTCGTTGTGTTCGAGGTGGACAGTGAAAAACATAAATAATGTGAGGAGTAATAGATGAAAAAAATTCTTTTGATTACGATCGGGCTTAGTGCGCTACTCTTAGCAGATTTCACCCGAAGTAGTAGCGGCATCGTCACCGACAATAAAACAGGCTTACAGTGGCAAGATGACTACAGCGACAATGGTGGCAACATCAAGCAAGCAACTTGGAGAGATGCCATCGATTACTGTGAGAATCTCTCCTTGGGAGGCTACACAGACTGGCGACTACCAAATATCAATGAGCTTCGCTCCATTGTAGACCGTTCGTACAATGAGCCAGCTATTAGTCCCGCGTTCCAGTATACTACTTCGCTTGCTTCGTTTGCTTGTTGGTCATCTACTACTTCCCAGCATTACACAAACTACGCATGGCTTGTAAGTTTTTTGACAGGTGGCTCAGATTATCATGGAAAGTCTACTGTAGAATATGCGCGTTGTGTTCGAGGCGGACAATAGAGACTTTTAGATTTGATAATGAAAAATGAAGAGTGAAGAGTGAAAAATGGTTGGCGATCTTGTGGTATGATGGTCTATGGTCTGAGGGGCAGCTAACAACCTACAACCATAAGCAATAATTTTTCACCGGCTAAAAATTGTAACTGCACAATTGTAGATTAAGTAAAATTTTAATGCCCGGTGTAGGTATCATTATCGGTAAAACAAAAACGTTTATCGAAATTTGTGGTCAGTGCAAATTGAGGGTCTGATACAATCTGAAACCTTAGGCAAAGGGGGTAATGGAACAATAGTCCCTCACGCCACCCAAAGCCCTTATGCGCTACAATATCGCAATAACTTCTATCAGGAATTCTAATGTCGAAAAAACTTGCTTCAGCACGCATCAAGACAGAAAGTTCCGCGCTTCTTAAGGCACTTAACGACTCTTTGCCGTTTGATAAGGTGCTTTATGAGGAGGACATCAAGGGCTCGTTGGCGCATGCAGCTATGCTTGCAGATCGTGGGATCATAACGCAAGAGGATTTAAGGGCGATCAAGGAAGGGTTGGAGAGTATACTCGAAGATATCCGCTCAGGTAAGCTATCGCTTGATGGCGGCGAAGAGGATATCCATATGGCGATAGAGGATGAGTTGACGCGTCGTGTGGGTGATGCGGGCAAGCGACTGCATACCGCGCGTAGTCGTAACGATCAGGTGGCGACCGACTTCAGGTTGTATGTGCAAAAGCATAACCGCATCATTGCCGAGATGCTTCTCTCTCTTGTCGAAACCTTCGTGGGTATCGCTGAAGCACATACCGATACGCTGCTTCCCGGAATGACGCATTTGCAACATGCGCAACCGATCAACTTCGGGTACCACATGATGGCGTACGCTTCGATGTTTAAACGCGACTATGAACGTTTTGTGAGTGCTTATGAACGCAATAACCTTTCACCTCTTGGATGTGCCGCCTTGGCGGGCACACCGCATCCGATCGATAGAAACCTGACGGCGCAGTCGCTAGGCTTTGATGCACCGACGCTTAATTGTCTCGATACTGTGAGCGATCGAGATTTTGCACTTGAGATGCTCTTCAATATCGCAACGATGATGATGCACATGAGTCGCTTGAGTGAAGAGTTGATCCTCTGGAGTAGTGCGGAGTTCGGGTGGATCAAGCTCTCGGACAAACATGCGACGGGAAGTTCCATCATGCCGCAAAAGAAAAACCCGGATATCCCGGAACTGCTTCGAGCTAAAACAGGGCGTGTTAACGGCAATCTCGTGGCACTTCTGACAGTCATGAAAGGCTTGCCTCTGGCATACAATAAAGATATGCAAGAGGATAAAGAGGGGGTCTTTGACTCGGTACAAACGGCAGAGTTGAGTGTGGCGGTACTTGACGAGATGCTCTCGGAGATGACGGTCAACAAAGAGGCGATGCATCGCGCCTGCATGGTAGGGCATCTCAGTGCGACCGATCTGGCGGATTATCTGGTGCGCGAAAAAGGCATGCCGTTTCGTGATGCCTACCATCTCACAGGTGAGATTGTGAACTTTGCCGAATCGTTGGACAAGGATATTTCACAACTCAGCATCGAGGAGCTGCACAAAGTAAGTGGCGAGATCGACGAAGATGTTGTGACACTGTTGGACAATCGTGCGTCGATGAATGCTCGCGCATCCGAAGGCGGTACGGCGACCGAGCGCACCGTAGAGCAGATTGAGGCGATGAGAGAGTGGTTGAGACAAGAAGCAAGTAAGTAGAGAAAGAGAATGGAAGTATCATTAAGTTATCTTGGAGAGAAGCGGTTCGAGGCAAAGACTGCGAAGTCCGGCTTTGTGCTGGACTGTAAAGAGATCACGCCGGTAGAGTATTTTGCTACGGGGATTATCGGGTGTACCGGCATTGATTTGGTGGTTATGGCGGAGAAGGACGGTTATGTCGTAAGCAACTATCGTATCAGTGCCGAGATAGAAAGAGAGATGCAAGTACCGATGAAGTTTGCATCAATCCATATCATTTACGATTTCGAAGCCTCGTTTGATGCTGTTAGAGCCAAACGCTATATCCTTGCATCTTTGGAGAGTTACTGTACAACGGTAAACTCGATCCGCGACGCTGTCAAGGTCTACTACACGATCGTTTACAACGGTGAGAAGATTGCCGACAAAGCGTCCATAGTCTCCGGTGGCAGTAGTGCCGAGCGTATATTTGACGACGGCTTTGGCGGAGCGTGTTGTTCATAGTCGCTGTCGAGAGCTCTTGTTTGCACTCTACTTATGCGGCGAAGTATAGCAAGCGTGCGCATATGCCTGTATCGCCATTGCTTCTTTCACAAAAGCTTTTTCGGGCAATCTTTTGAAGATAAAATAATTCACGATGCGATGAAATGTGTTATAATGAAGAGAAAGTTGTTAAACAGGAGACATTATGGCACCCTTGGCGGAAGCGATCGAATATTACACTTACGATGATTATAAGCAGTGGGATGGAGAGTGGGAGCTTATAGATGGGATAGCTTATGCCATGGCGCCTTCACCTGTCATTTCTCATCGAGCTATAGCGAGTGCGATTGCAGGAGAGCTTTTTACATCTACAAGGAGGTGTAAGCAGTGCTTGGTTGTGGTAGAGCAGGATTGGAAGATTGATGAAACAACGGTTTTGAAACCCGATATAGCGTTAATCTGCAATGAGGCTCATTACGCATATATTACCAAATCGCCTTTGATTATCGTTGAGGTTGTAAGCAGATCTACAGCTAAAAGAGATGAAAAATACAAATTCGAAAAGTATAAAACAGAGCGTGTTCCCTACTACGTTTTGGTCTACCCCGATGATCTTAAAGCTAAGATATACCGCTTGCATACGAACGACTATATTAAAGTTGGGGACTTTTCTTTGGAGTCCTATCGTTTCGAGGGCTTGCCGTGCAATGCCACTATCGATTTCGCTGTAGTATTTGAGAAGTTTAGATCATAGACTTTTTCCGCTTTGGCGCCAAGATAATATCTTAAAGCCTAAAGAAGCTTAAAGCGGTATCAAAGCGCCTTGTGAGGATCGTCGCCGTGTCCGTGATCCCATCGTAACTTTCCCCCGCCAAGGAGATGAAAGTGTAGATGCAGCACCTCTTGCCCTCCGTCGCTGCCGATATTGGTGACAAGCCTGTAACCTGTTTTATCGACACCGAGTGTACGGGCGACCTCTTGGATGAAGGGTGTCATCTTTGCCATCGTATCGCTATCGACTTCGTGGAAACTCTCGACATGCTTTTTGGGTATCACCAAGACGTGGATCGGTGCCTTGGGATAGATGTCGTGAAACGCCATAAACTCTTCGTTTTCCAGCACGGTGTTGCTTGGTAACTCTTTCTCTACGATTTTGCAAAATATACACATAGTGTTATCCTTTCTTCTCGAGCTTTGGCTTTTGGGCATTATAGCATATCCATTAGATACTTTAGGGTACAATCACGGCAAATAGAATCGGCAGGGATAGGAGCTGATGCAAGAGTTATACGAAAAGATCGAACGCGCCGAGAGTGTCGAAGCTTTAGAGGCGGTACGGGTAGAGATATTTGGCAAAAAGGGGATCTTGGCGGCAGAGTTTGCCAAGATGAAGTCGGTGCCGCCGGAAGAGAAGAAGGCGTTTGCGCAAGGGCTCAATGAGCTCAAGACAAAGCTTCAACACACTTTTGACGAGAAGATGGCGACACTGAAGCGTAAAGCGCTTGAAGAGAAGATGCAATCCGAGGCATTGGACGTCGCGCTTTACGACACAATCGCACATAAGGGTGCGTTGCATCCCGTGATGGAGACGATGGATCGCATTATCGACTACTTCGTTTCGCTCAATTTTGCGATAGAAGAGGGACCGTTGGTAGAAGATGATTTTCACAACTTCGAAGCGCTCAATCTTCCCAAGTATCACCCCGCGCGCGATATGCAAGATACTTTCTACTTCGGTGACGGTAGGCTCTTGCGTACGCATACCTCGCCGGTGCAGATCCATACGATGTTGCGCCAAAAGCCGCCGATTCGTATGATCGCACCCGGTGCGGTTTTTAGGCGTGACTATGACCTGACGCATACACCGATGTTTCATCAAGTCGAGGCTTTAGTGGTAGACGAAGAGGGGAAGGTCTCTTTTGCGCATCTTAAGTCTGTCTTGACTGACTTTTTACACTATATGTTCGGTGATGTCGCCGTACGCTTTCGTCCAAGCTTTTTCCCTTTTACAGAGCCCTCTGCCGAAGTCGATATCTCCTGTATCTTCTGCGAAGGGGAGGGGTGCAGGGTCTGTTCGCACACGGGATGGTTAGAGGTGCTCGGCTGTGGATTGGTCGATCCCAATGTCTTCCATGCGGTCGGGTATGAAAATGTCAGCGGGTACGCCTTCGGTCTTGGGGTAGAGCGCTTCGCGATGCTTTTGCATCGTATCCCCGATCTTCGTTCGCTCTTCGAGGGTGATATCAGGTTGTTGGAGCAGTTTGCATGATAGTAACAAGAAGATGGCTGGAGGAGTTTGTAGACCTCGGCGGGGTGAGTGATGGTGAGATCTACGAGACGCTAAACCGCATCGGACTCGAGGTCGATCGCATCCAAAAGATAGAGATCCCCTCCAAGGTGGTTGTCGGAAAGATCCTCTCTTGTAAAAAGCATCCCGATGCCGACAAACTCAATGTTTGTCAGGTCGATGTGGGTACCGGGGTACGTCAAATCGTCTGCGGCGCAGCGAATGTCGTAGATGCCGAGTATGTTGCCGTAGCTACGATCGGGGCGGTGCTGCCCGGTGATTTCGAGATCAAGCATGCAAAGTTGCGCGGTGTAGAGAGTGCGGGTATGATCTGCTCGGCAAGCGAGTTGGGCTTGCCGGAGACAGAGAAGGGGATCATGATCCTTGATGAGAGTATCGGCGTACTCGAACCCGGACGAGAGCTTGGTAGTTATGATGCCGTGACCGATACGATTATAGAGCTTGAGCTGACTGCTAACCGCGGTGATTGTCTCTCGATTTACGGTGTGGCACGTGATCTTGCCGTAGGGCTTGGCAAAAAACTTCAAAAACCCGAATACCAAGTCGAAGAGAAGACACGACTCGGTATCGGTAGAGAGATGCTCTTGCATGTTGAAGGCGAGAGCGACGCCGATGTGCAGTATCGACTCTTGACGATCGAGACGGTCGATCCCTCTTTCTTGATCCGTTTGCGCTTGGCGATGGTTGAGAAGAGTTACGGATCAAAACTTGAAGCGCTATTTGCCTATGCAAACCATGCGACGGGCGTACTATTGCGACCCTATAAAAGCGATGCGTTTCTTGATGAAAACGGGAAGATTGCGCTGCGCATCGTGCATCATGACAAAGGCTACAATAGTATCGAAGGGGTGCAAC
>JALWQQ010000049.1 GCA_027083075.1 Campylobacteraceae bacterium | reverse complement strand
CCGAGAGCGCTGTGAAGAGTTTGGCAGAGCGTCTCGGTAAAAAGAGTAGTGTTTATCTCTTTTTCAACATGCCTTATGAAGATGCAAAACAGTTGCAAGAAAGCAGGCGGTTTAAACACTTGAAACAAGCGATCGAAAGGCACGAATACCGCACGATACACCTCAAAGGGGACAAGAAAAGAGTCTTTGAGGATGTAAAACCCATCAAGCTTCTCTTTAGTGAAGGCAACTGGTATGTCGCCTATGTAGATACCGAAGAGCAGTTGCGCTTAAGTCGCATCAATTTCATTGAAAAGGTGGACTATAGTAAAAAGAACAGCTACCAACCCAAAAGTGTTGAGAAATACTTAAAATGGCTTGAAGATGCGTTTCAAAACAGTTTTAGTCGCTATGGGGCGCCCAAGCAAACCGCCACGCTCTATGCCAAGCCCAATATCGCGCACTACTTCGACAAGGGGATGAAGCGTTTTTTCCGCTCGCAACGTTTTGTCGAAAAAGATGCAAGCGGCGGCGTGACTTTTAGCGTAGACTACACCCAAGAGATGGAGATCTTGCCCTTTGTGCAACGCTGGATGCCCGATCTGCTCATCGTGGCACCGGCAGCACTCAAAGAGGCGTATCGCAAGAAGCTTCAAGCTGCACTTGACGGGTAGCTGTTTGCATTAATTTTTTGTTCTAAACTTCTTGAAGAGTTTATCGAAGTCTATCGAGACCTTGCAGGTCGTCTGCTCAAAATCGTATCGTTCGAAGCTAAAGTCGCCCTGTTTGATATAGCGTGCCTGCTCGTTTTTGTAGATTTTGGCGATGAGATCATCGGGATAGACCAGCACGTAGTACTTAACCAACTCCTTTTCGTAGATCTCGAACTTGTACTTTTCATCGCGCTTTGCCGTGGCGGGCGAGATGATCTCGAAGGCGATCTCGGGCGCTTTGGTGAGATAAGTGTCGTTAGGTTCGTTGCAGATGAGCACGACATCGGGACGCAAGACGGTATCGTCGCAGATCTTGTAGTCAGCTTCACCCAATACCTCACATGTCGCACACTCATCAAGTTGTTCGTCTATCTGCCTTATGATCTTTGCAGCTAAAGCTTGGTGTTTGCGTACCGGTGCGGGCGCCATCGCGAGCGGCACGCCCGCTATGAGCTCCCATTTGCCTTCCCACTGCTTATAGTCTTCATAGGTATAATACTCTATCGCACACATGGCATGCTCTTACCTCTCTTCTAAACTACCATTAGTCTATCACAAAAGCGTATAAAAAGCAACTCTACGACGCAAGCGCAGCGATGGCATCGGCAAAATATTTGTCAAAATCTTCACGATCGATGGGGATCATGCACTTACTCTTGAGGCTATCTTTTTGCACGGTGGCAAGCTCTTTGAGCAGGGCATTTAACAACTCGGCTTTGTAGTTAAATCGCTTTTCGCTGTCGTGCTTGATCATCCCCATGATCCCTAAGATCTCGCTGCGCGTACACGCTTTGCGTAAGAGCGTAATACCAAGAGGGATCGGATCGTTCTGCGCATCACCCGTGATAGTAAAATAGAGCGCTATCTCATCTTCACCCTTGGCAAGCTCGTGGTAAGCCAATGCCGCCAATACTCCCAATGCTATCGCAATGGCAGTATCGATCGCTTGCCAAAATGACCAGAGGCTACTTTGCGGCGCCAGCAGGTAGATCGCAACACCGACAAAAGTTATCAGCAAATACCACTGTAGATAGCGATTGTGCGTGATGCCCTTCGTAAGCTTTTTGATAATCTCATTCATAGACCCTAAACCTCACATGCTCAAATTTTGAAAGCTTTACGCCATCTTTTTCGATGGCGACCCTCTTTGTCGTGGCGTAAACCGGCACAAGCGCATGGGCTTTGCAATAGTTTACCAACAACAAGCTAAGTCCGAAATCTCCCTGCACCAAGACCACATCCTCCTCCTCTGCCTCTTTTGAGAGATACTCGATAAAGGGTTGGGCATACGCCTTTAGAC
>JALWQQ010000048.1 GCA_027083075.1 Campylobacteraceae bacterium | reverse complement strand
CATGACATCAAGCGGGTTAGAGACCATCACCACGATCGCATCGGGCGCATGCTCTTTAACGTCGGCGATCACCTGCTTGGTGATCTCTGCATTGACCATTAGCAGATCGTCACGGCTCATACCGGGCTTACGCGGGCTGCCCGCCGTGATGACTACGACGTCACTGCCTGCGATATCGGAAGCCTCTTCGGCAACCGAGACGATCGTGTGTTGCCTCGCGGCATTGGCAGCTTGAGACATATCAAGCGCCTTACCCTTGGCTACATCGGCATTACGGTCGCGCAAGACCACTTCGTGACAAACGCCCTTCATCGCCAACGAATAGGCAACCGTCGCGCCGACGTTGCCCGCACCGATAATGGTAACCTTCTTACCGCGCTTTACGCCGTTTATCTCTTCGAGATTGTTTTTGATCTCCATAGGCTCTCCTTAAGCGTAGAAACGAGACGCTTGCCCAAAACAAAACATAAGTCATGACAAAATGCCATCAATTATGTTTTGTGGATGCGGGTGCGTCTCGTTAGATTTGCGTTGATCGCAAAACGATAGTATACACTCTTTTCGGTTGCAACGAGGTAAAAGCCCGTTGCACTTAGATCGCGTCGATGATCTCGTTAAGCGTTTGTGAGGGACGCATCGCCGCTTCCGCTTTTGCATCATCCGGCTTGTAGTAGCCACCGATATCTGCAGGATTGCCCTCAACTGCCAAGAGTTCTTCGATGATTTTGCTCTCGTTCTCTTCAAGCTTTTTAGCCACTTCGGCAAACTTGGGATCATTTTCACCCAATGCCTTCGCCCAGTAGAGCGCCAGATAGTAGTGGCTTGCCTTGTTGTCGGGCTCGCCCGCCTTTCTACCGGGCGCTTTGTTGTTATCAAGATAGGCTTCGTTAGCCCTATCGAGTGCATCGAGTACCGCCTTAACCTTCGCATCGCCCGTTTTGTTGTAGATCATGCGCAACGACTCCGCCAATGCCAAGAACTCACCGAGGCTATCCCAGCGCAGATGGCTCTCTTTGAGGAACTGATCGACATGCTTCGGCGCCGAACCGCCCGCACCGGTCTCGAAGAGTCCCCCGCCGGCAAGTAGCGGAACGATACTCATCATCTTCGCACTCGTTCCCAGCTCCAAGATCGGGAAGAGGTCGGTCAAATAGTCGCGTAAGACGTTGCCGGTAACGCTGATGGTATTAAGCCCCGCACGCGTGCGCTTAAGTGTATAGCGCATCGCTAACTTCGGCGCCATGATGTGGTACTCGATCGGCGTCTCTTCAAGATGGGCCGGCAAGTATTCGACAACTTTTTTGATCATATTGGCATCGTGCGCTCTGACCGAATCGAGCCAGAAGACGATCGGATCGCCCGTGAGTTTACCGCGCTCATGCGCCAAGCGCACCCAATCTTTGATCGCGACATCTTTGGCGCGATAGGCTCTCCAGATATCGCCCGCTTCGACATCGAAGCGCATCAAAACCTTGCCTTCGCCATCTTTGACCTCTACCGTACCGTCTTCGGGCACACGGAAAGTATAGGGGTGAGAACCGTACTCTTCGGCTTTTTTCGCCATCAATCCGACATTGCTCACATGCCCCATCGTGGTGACGTCGAACTGACCATTGCGTTTACAATCTTCGAGTATTTCGTCATACATCAACGCATAGCTGCGATCGGGGATCACCGCCACACACTCTTGCAGTTCACCCTCTTTGTTCCACATCTTACCGCCTTCGCGGATCACCGGCGGCATCGACGCGTCGATAATGATATCGTTAGAGAAGTGAAGGTTGGTGATGAGGTTGTCACTGTCAACCATCGCGATATTGGGCTTGCCGCTTAAGATCTTCTCTTTGATCGCCGCTTCGATCTCCTCTTTTTTGTCGGAGTTTTCCAGCTTTTTGAGTAGATCGCCGATACCGAGATCAGGGTTGACACCGAGTTTTTCAAACTCGTCGGCATAGGTTTCGAAGAGATCTTTAAAGAAGGTTTCAACTGCATAGCCAAACATC
>JALWQQ010000047.1 GCA_027083075.1 Campylobacteraceae bacterium | reverse complement strand
TGTCAGCTCTTCGGCCATCTTTTTGGTCAGTACCGTCACCAGCACGCGCTCACCGCGCGCGATCACCTCTTTGATGCGATCGTGCAGATCTTCGACCTGATTGGCGCTATCGCGCACCTCGATCTCGGGATCAAGCAGTCCCGTCGGGCGCACCACCTGCTCGGCGACGACGGCGCTAAGTTCTCGTTCGATCTCGCCCGGTGTGGCGGAGACAAAGAGATAGTGCGGCGCTTTATCGATATACTCCTCAAAGCGCAACGGACGGTTGTCAAGTGCGCTAGGAAGCCTAAAGCCGTATTCGACCAGCACCTCTTTGCGGCTGCGGTCTCCGGCATACATCCCGCGAAACTGCGGCAGGCTGACATGCGACTCATCGACGATCACCAGATACTCGCCATGCGCCGCTTCGAAGTAGTCCAGCAGCGAATAGGGCGTCTCTCCAGGCTTTTTGCCCGTCAGGTGACGCGAATAGTTTTCGATGCCTTTGCAAATACCGGTGGTCTCCAACATCTCAAGATCAAATTCGGTACGCTGCTTGAGGCGATTGTACTCCACCATGCGCCCCTCTTTTTCAAAAAACTGTAGTCGCTCGGATAGTTCTTCTTCGATGCTCTTGATCGCACGCGCCAGCTTCTCTTTGCCGACGATAAATTGGTTGGCGGAGTAGATCACCGTCTCTTTGAGCGCCTCGCCCTTTTCGCCCGTCAGGGCATTGAAGCGATAGAGGCTTTCGATCTCGTCGCCGAAAAACTCGACACGTATCGCCATCTCGTCGCTATAAGCCGGATAGATATCAACGATCTCGCCGTTGACGCGAAAGTTGCCGATATCGAAAAAGTCGTCGTTGCGCTTATAGCCCATATCAACCAAGCGCATCAGCAGCGCACGCTGATCATACGCTTCGCCGACGACCAGCTTTTGGACGATCGAGCGGTACTCTTCGGGACTGCCCAAACCGTAGTTGGCCGAGACCGACGCGATGACGATCACATCATCATGACTCAGCAGACTGGCCGTCGCACTGAGTCTGAGGCGCTCGAGTTCGGCGTTGACGGAGCTGTCTTTTTCGATAAAGAGATCTTGGCGCGGCAGATAAGCTTCGGGCTGATAGTAGTCGTAGTAGCTGATGAAGTACTCGACATGGTTGTCGGGAAAAAACTGCTTAAACTCGCTATAGAGCTGCGCCGCCAACGTCTTGTTGTGTGTCATGATGAGCGTCGGGCGCTGCACTCTCTCGATGATCTTTGCCATCGTATAGGTCTTGCCCGAACCGGTGACGCCTTCGAGGGTCTGGTAGCGGTTGCCGCGCAAGATCGAACCGGCAAGCGTCTCGATCGCTTCGGGCTGATCGCCGGCGGGAGCGTAGGGGCTTTTTACAACGAATTTTTTCATGGAAAATACTTTTTGTCAAAATTAGAAATTAGAAAGTAGAAATTAGAAAGTGTAAAGCGAAAATAAGAGGTAGTCGGGTGTATCATTTGGCGCTCTCCTTGCTCTTTATGGTTTTAGTGATCGAGACAAGTAGAGCCGTTATCTTTTTGCAGTCGCTCATAAGGCTATCGTGCATCGGCGCGGTAATATAGTCGGTATCGTGCAGCAGGTCGATCCAATATCGCGTTTCGTTTGCCTCTTTGAGCGCTACCATGAGCTTGTTTTGAAAATCCGCGCGCGATTGTGCAAATTTCGACTCGCTTACGAGTGCACATATCGCAGTCCCCGAACGCATAATTTGTTTACCGAGTATAAACTCTTTTTTCTCTTTTGAAAGATATTGCGACAGTTTTACGATACAAATCGAAAAAGCATAACTTTTATCGTATAAAAGATTTTTTTGTTCCACCGCGTACCTTCAATTTTTAATCTCTAATTTCTAATTTCTAATTCTTTCGCTATTATATCACACGGTAATGCATTATTGAGGAGAATGGAGTGAATGCTTTAGAGAAGCTGCAAAAGCGTATCAATGCTTTAAAAGAGGCATACGCAAAGCTCAAGCAGGTTAATGAAGGGTTTAAGGAACAGATCGCCGATGCGGCAAGTGCACTTGAGGAGAACCAAACGCTCAAAGTCGCACTCGAAGCGGCACAGAAGCGCTACGAGGCGTGCCAAGAGGAGTTGGCGCAGTTGCGTCGAGAGTTGAGCGATAAAGATGAAGAGATCGAGAAGATCGTCGCGCAGGTAGAAGCACTTTTGGCGGAGTAGAGATAGTTAAGCGACAGAAGGGAGTTTGCCATGAGAGCACTCGGTATCACGGTGGGAGGCACGCGTTACAATATCTCTTTGGAAGAGGCGTTTGCCGACTTTATCGTTAATGATCTCAAGGAAGCCGGCATCGATATCGCCGTGGACAACGATCCCAAGGATCTACTCAAGGCCTACTTAAGACTTGCCAAGCAACTACACGACTACGAAGAGGAGATCGAACTCTTAGTGCAAGAGCTCGAAACACCGAAGATTTAAGAAATTCTCAAATAACGATATGTTATTATAGCGATCTACGGCTATTGAGTCGTAAGAGATAACACACTTACAAGGAGTTTCACATGAGACGCGGTTTTACAATGATCGAGTTGATCTTCGTGATCGTAATTATCGGTATCTTGGCGGCGGTCGCCATCCCTAGGTTTGCGGCGACAAGATCTGATGCGGAAGGGGCAAAGATTGCCAATAATGTGGCAACTTGTATCGGTGATGCGGGTGGACAGTACCTCAAAACTTCTTATTTCTCTGGTAGTAGTGCTAGCCCAAATAGTTTACCAAGTAGTACATCGTGCCAAACTGCTTCATGGACAACAACGTCAGGCACACAGTGCTATACCATAACAGCAAATGATGGCAGTGGGAGTATTACTGTAACTGAGCAAAATGATGCAACGGCCGGATGTAAAGAAGCGCATCTCGTTTCTCGACAGGGTGGTCACAGTAGCGCTTCTGGTCCATTGACCCTTAGATTTTAAACTATTTAATCTCTGCGATATTATGCGCTCCTCTTCAGTTAAAGGAGGGGGGTTGCATCCCATCAATTACTCTTGGATATATTTAACCTTTCGTTGCTAAGTCTATAACTGTCATCTCCGTTGTAAGAATATTTTAATAAGTAGCTCTTAGACGAATTAATATAGTAAAATTAGGTGTAACATCGGAAAAGAAACAATCGAAATCCAGAGTCGTGTATGGATGACACAGATGATCGCTAACACTTAGCTAACACTTCCTTAATTATAATCTGTAAGTTTACCCCGCATGGTTTGACAAATTTTTGATAGTATATTAAGGATACATAAAATCAAGTATAGTCTATAAGCTGAAAAAGGAGGAAGATAATAATGAAAAAGGCATTTACCATGATAGAACTTGTCTTTGTTGTTGTGATAATAGGCATCTTGGCTGTTGTTGCCTTACCTAGGTTTTCGGCGACAAAGTATGATGCACAAGCAGTAAAGATAGCTACTGCACTTGCGGTATGTATCAATGATGTCGGAAGTTATTATATAATGAACGGAACATTTTCCAATAAAGTTACGACCTATAAAACGTGTAAAGTTGCACAAAAATGCTTCATATTGACATCATCGAACAAGACAGGCACACTGACCGTTAAAAAGAACGGAAGTTTGTCCCGTGAATGTGTCAAAGCCCAAATAATAGCACGAAAAAATTTACTATCCAGAACACATATATTCTATTTTTAATAATATTCCATACGAAATTTAAAAAGTGGTATACTATTAAAGCAAATCGAAACATCTTTTATGAATGGGTTGCAGATGAAATATTTGAAGTCTAAAAAAGCTTTTACTCTTATTGAACTGTTATTTGTGATTATGGTAATCGGGATACTGAGTGCGATTGCCATACCGAAATTTGCAGTAACCCGCAATGACGCCCTTATTACCAAGGGTAAAAATATACTCTCTTCGGTTCGAAGCGCTATTGCCACCGAGCGTCAAAAGAGGGTTTTGCGTGGAGATTTTACTGCAATTAGGAATTTGACGTGCAACGGAAGCACCAAGGTGTTTGATTGTTTTGACAATGACGCGTCAAACCCTCCCTTGGAGTACCCGCCGACAAGCTGCAATAAGGTAGGTTGCTGGAGCGGAAGCGGTAGCAGTTATACGTTTTACTATAATGGCGGCACCTGCACCTATACATTGTCAAACAATAGACTCACCGTAAACTCCGGAGGTTGTCCGCCGTTTGACGAATAGATACTCCACGCCCCTAAGCACACTTGCGATACAATCGCCAAAGTGGCATTATCTATTACTTCAATTAAGATCAAGACTTTGAAATATTATACCGTTGCACTGCTTCGCTCTTCGGCGCCGCATCTTATCTATGCAAGTAAAGTAGCGCTTTGTCGTGGCGAGATCGTCATCGTACCGCTCAAGTCAACCGAAAAAGAGGCGGTGATTTTAGAGGAGACTGAAGCCCCTGACTTCGAGACACAAGAGATCGTCTCGGTTACGTCAAAGTACTTTGATGAAACGCAGCTGCACATCGCCGCCTTTATCTCCGAATACTACTTTTCAAGCTTTTCCGAAGCGATAAGCCTCTTTGTGCCGCACCACAAATTAGATACCAATAATAAATTAGAAGTTAGAGATGAGAAATTAGAAATTAAGGAAAATAATAAAATCGGAACGAGGAGTGAGGAATTAGGAGTTGGGAATGAGGCATTGGGGATTAAAGATGTTGTATTGAAGCGTCCTGAGCTTACACCCGAACAGATGCGCGCCTACAAGGCACTCAAACACAAAGAGAGGGCGTTGCTTTTCGGTGTGACGGGCTCGGGTAAGACGGAGATCTTCATCGCGCGCATCGCCGATATGCTTGCATCTGGCAAGAGTGCGATGCTCTTGATGCCGGAGATCTCGCTCACGCCACAGATGCAAAAGCGCTTGACGTACTATTTCGGCGATGCGGTGGCGATCTGGCACTCGAAGATTACTAAAAAGAGAAAAGCGCAGATACTCGAGGCGATCGAAGCGGGGGAGGTGCGTATCGTCGCCGGTGCGCGTTCGGCGCTTTTCGTGCCGATGCCGAAGCTCGGATTGATCGTCGTGGATGAAGAGCATGATGACAGCTACAAGGCGCACACCTCACCGCGCTACCATGCACGAGACTTGGCGCTCTATGTCGCCAAGTGCTACGGTGCACAAGTGATCTTAGCATCGGCGACACCGAGTGTCGGTAGTGTACATAAGTACGATACCGTGATGCTTGAAAAGCCCTATATCGAAGCCAAAAAGTATTTTCGCTTTACCGAGGGCGAAGGGATCACCGCGCCGATCATCTATGCGCTGCGAGAGCATTATGAGGAGGGAAATCAGTCGTTGCTCTTTTTGCCGACACGCGGTAACTTTAAGTATCTCTACTGTCCTGCCTGCGGCAAGACGCACACCTGTCCCTACTGTAGCGTCGGTATGGCGCTGCACCGAAAAAAGCGTTACCTTAAGTGCCACTACTGCAACTTTACCGAGGCGCTACGCGAAAGCTGCGCCTACTGTCACCATACGCCGCTTCGCACCGAACGAATGGGAACACAAGAGGCAAAAGAGATCATCGAAAATGCAATAGAGGGCATACGTGTTGAGCTCTTTGATAGTGACACCATCACCACTGCAAAAAAACTTGGTGACGCATTGCGACGTTTTGAGAGGCACGAAAGCGATCTGCTGCTTGGCACGCAGATGTTAAGCAAGGGACACGACTATCCGGGTATCACGCTTAGTGTCATTACGGGGCTTGATCATATCATGGGTATGGGCGATTATCGTGCGAGGGAGAAGGCGATCGCGCTGCTCTTTCAGATCGCAGGGCGTAGTGGACGCGCCAAAAACGCGGAAGTGCTCATACAGTGTGCCGACCCTGCGCAGTATGAACCCTACCTTAAGGCAGGCTACCTTGCCTTTGTCAAAGAGGAGCTACTTTTTCGCGAGATCGGCAACTATCCGCCCTTTGTCTCGTTGGCACGCATCTTGATCGCTGACAAAAAGGATGAGAAGGCGGCAAAGCTCACCGCCGAGTGCGTCGAAGCTCTGCGGTGTTTTGCGCCCAATGTCGAGATCGTCGGGCACGGTAGAGCACCGATAGAGCGCATCGCAGGTAAATTTCGCTACACTGTCTTACTGCGTGCTAAAGTGCGCACAAAACTTCTGCAGGCACTTCGTAGCATCAAGTCGCACCCCGTGCGTATCGATATGGATCCGGTTGAATTTTCGTAGAAAATTCAAAGTGAGGAATGAGGAATTAGGAATGAGGGATTTTGGAGCAGGGGCTTTAGCCCTGTTTTTTGTAAAGAGAATGGATCTGACCTCACAACTTTGTTTATGGTATAATCGCTTGCATGAAGTATCGGATAAGTACCCATGCGCAAGAAGTGATGCACCATAGGGGGATCAAGTTAGCGTGGGTTGAAGCTGTGATAAGCAATCCTTCGCTTGTGTGCGAGGTGAATGAGCATGAGATACATTTCTTTGGTATTATAGCGGCATATGGGCATCGTTGCCTCAAAGTCGTTGTAAATCCAAGTAAAGAACTTATTGTAACGGTATATTTTGATAGGCAGATGCGAAAAAAAGGATGCAGATGAAAATTCGCTACGATCAAGAAACGGATGCGATTTACCTGATTCTATCCGATGATAAAGTGATAGAAAGCGAAGAGCGTTCGGAAGGTATTATCGTGGATTATAATGAGAAGAATGAAGTGGTGGCTATCGAGGTGCTCAATGTAAAAGAGGTTGAGCATACGATAGATTTGCCGCTTGTATTGCAAAGTGCATAAGTGAAAGTTGCGATGAAAGCGCGTTTCCCCACCAAAAAGATCTATGTCGGCGATGTCGCCGTAGGCGGCGATGCACCGATCTCGGTACAATCAATGACCTTTAGCGACACGCACAATGTCGCCGAGACGGTGGCGCAGATCAACAGGTTGCACTTCGCCGGTGCCGATATCGTACGGGTGGCGGTACCGAAGATAGAGGATGCCAAAGCGCTCAAAGAGATCAAGGCGCAGGTGAGCTTGCCGATCGTCGCCGATATTCACTTTGATTATCGATTGGCGCTAGAGGCGGCAAAGTGGGTGGACTGCATCCGCTTCAACCCCGGCAATATCGGGGAGAAAAACCGTATCAAAGAGATCGTCAAGGCGTGTCAAGCGCGTAACTTGCCGATCCGCGTCGGGGTTAATGCGGGGAGTTTGGAAAAGGAGTTTGAAGACCGCTACGGTCCCACACCCGAAGGGATGGTCGCCAGTGCGGAGTATAACATCAAATTTCTCGAAGATCTCGGCTTTACCGACATCAAAGTCTCGCTCAAAGCCAGCGATGTGGAGCGTACCGTAGCGGCCTATCGGATGTTGCGCCCCAAAAATAATTACCCCTTTCACCTCGGTGTCACAGAAGCGGGGACGCTCTTTCACGCGACGATCAAGTCCGCTATCGGCATCGGCACGCTACTGCTTGACGGTATCGGTGACACGATCCGCGTCTCGATCACCGGTGAACTCGAAGAGGAGATCAAGGTCGGCAAGGCGATCATCAAGGATGCGGGACGCTCGAAAGAGGGACTCAATATCATCTCTTGCCCCACCTGTGGGCGTATCGAAGCTGATCTGGTCAGCGCCGTCGCTGAAGTCGAAAAGCGCACCGCGCATATCAAAACGCCGATGGATGTGAGTGTGATGGGCTGTGTTGTCAACGCCATCGGCGAAGCGAAGCACGCCGATGTGGCGATCGCCTACGGTAAGGGCGTGGGCTTGGTGATGGTCAAGGGCGAAGTGGTCGCGCGCCTGCCGGAAGAGGCGCTGGTCGATCGCTTTGTGGCTGAAGTGGAACGTTTTGCAGAGCAAAACAGTTAAGTGAAGAGTGAAGAGTTATGGTACGCCGATGACACTTCGTGTCAAGTGAAGAATTAATAGTGAAGAGTGGAGAGTTATGGTATGCTTTTCTTACGAAAAGCTACTAAATAAAAAGGGGTAGTGTGAGTGTTTTCTAGCAAAGAGGGTACACAATGAATTTTAATAGAAAGCACACAATGTGTGCCATCCGAAACCATTCACTATTCGTTATTCACTATTCGTTTTGTGCTCCGAAGGGGTGTTAACCGTGGAAAATACCTACAATCTCGATATCGAAAGAGCGGTACTCTCCGCCATTATCTTCGATCCTGAAATCTATGAAGAGGTAGCGGCAAAGTTG
>JALWQQ010000046.1 GCA_027083075.1 Campylobacteraceae bacterium | reverse complement strand
CTTTCTTTCGGATCACAAGATCGATGCTTTGGTGGTTGCCTGCAATAGTGCCACAACTGCCGCTATCGCATCGCTTCGCGAACGCTATCCCGAGCTCATCATCATCGGTACAGAGCCCGGTATTAAACCTGCCATTGCCGCTACTAAGAGTGGAAAGATCGGTGTGATGGCGACGCAAACAACACTACAGAGTGAGAAGTATCGCGCCCTTGCCAAACGTTTGTCACACGGCAAAGAGATAGAGATCTTCGAGCAAGCATGCCCCGGGCTTGCGGAGGCGATCGAAAAGGGTGCATCGGAGCACCCCGATACACTACGGAAACTACAAGGCTGGCTTACGCCGATGCGCGAAGCAGGGGTCGATACGATCGTACTGGGTTGTACGCACTACCCCTTGGTTGCGGATATCATCCGCACACTCTATCGAAGCGATACACTTACGCTGATCGATACGGGCGAGGCGATCGCCAAGCACCTATATCGCTTGGGCAGTGAGAGGGGCTACGCCATGAAAGGTGCCAATACGCTATGCATTTTGGCGACAGGTAAGATAGATCATGGTGCTGTAGAGATGCTTTTTTTAGATACGCCTGAGTGTGTAGGCGACATCGAAAAGCTTAACTTAGTTAAATTTAAATAAATTTATAGATTAAGTTCAATTTTTATGCTACAATTAATTAGCTGCAAGGAGAAAGCCAAACCTACCGCAAGGTGGGGACGGAAAGTCACGGGTCTGCCTAAGAAGAGTATAGGCAGATAGCCGGATTGCCCTTTCTGTTTTCCTCTGCATGCCTATTTTATATAAAGGATCGGCAATGAAAAGAGCATTTACGACTCTCTTTTTGTTTGTATGCGCTACACTGTATGCAAGCGAGATCAAAGTCGAGATTGCTCCGAGCATGCCCTATGTGGATGTTACGGATAATCAAGGCAAACATTATCGCATTATGCGCGAGCAGCGACCGGGAAGCTACCTGACCAATACCTATGCCCTCACGTCGCGCCCTTCACCGCCGTTTTTTGTGCAGCCTTTTAGACCGATCCCCGGAGTGGAGACTTTCGGGGAGTTGGAGTTGCTCGACTTTATCAAAAATAAAAGAGGCATCTTTATCGATGCGAGGTTGCCCAACTGGTACTATAAAGGTGCCATCCCGACGGCTATCAATATCCCCTTTAAAACCTTTCTAAAAGATACGCCCGATCGAGATAAGGCTTTGAAGCTCTTTGGGGTTACCTATGACAAGAACGGTCATTATGACTTTAGTAACGCCAAGACCTTGCTTTTTTACTGCAACGGTATCTGGTGTGGTCAGTCGCCGACAGCGATCAGGGCATTGCATAAATTGGGATACCCCGTAAGTAAGATGAAATATTATCGTGGCGGCATGCAGGCGTGGCAGCTACTCGGATTTACGACCATCGTGCCGAAGAAAAAGGATAAGAAATGAGACGATTGTATCTGTACTTACTCTTGATGACTGCGGTTCTTTTCGGCGGTGAGTTTGACAAGGTGCGCATCACCCCGGATATCGACTTTGTTTATGTCTATCATAAAGGCAAGGCGGTAAAGGTACACCGTATTCAAGATACGAAGCATAAGCTTACCGGCGAGTATGCCAAAACCTATCGCCCCGGTACACATATCCAGCCTATCGTAATGGATCCCGATATCGAGACGATCGGTGAAGTAGAGGTGATACGCTTTATGCAGGACAAGGTCAATCATCGCAAAGGATTGATCATTGATGTGCGTGATCGTGCGCATTACAAAAAAGAGGCAATCCCTTCGGCAGTCAATATTCCTCTTACGATTGCCAAAAAAACGGGTGTTTTGCCAAAGATTTTTAAAGCTTTAGGGATGCGTCGCAAAAGTGATGGCTCTTGGGATGGTTCGCATGCGATGGAGTTGGTGGTCTACTGTCATGGACTTTGGTGTAAAAAATCGGTACAATTTATCAAGCTCATTACCAAAGCAGGCTATCCGAAAGAGAAGATCAAATATTACCGCGGTGGATTTCAGATGTGGAAAATCCTTGGCTTTACTACGGTTGCAAGCTAAAAGCGAGGTGCTATCATGAAAAGAGCAATCGAGTCCTTTGCGGTTATGATGGTGTTTATTTTGATCGGACTGATCGTGGGTTTAACCGTACGTTACAATATGATAGACTTCGAGGTTGCGACCGAAGTACCCGATATAGTTAAGTTTTCTTCGACAAATCGAGTTGCAAAAAAAGAGAACAAGACTGAAGACTATCTTAAATCGCTTGAAGCGTACGGAAACGATAAGAGCGTCGAGATAGATCCCGCACAAGAGAAGGTGGACGATACCGCCAATACACAAAAAGTGATTGCCGAAGAGGCGAGAAACGACGATATTGTCAATGCACTCAATGATATCGTCGACGGTGCGGACGGCAAACAAAAAGATAGTAGCGAAGAGGAAGAGGATCCTGCTATGGAGATTGAAGCGATTGTTGAGGGTGCGCGTTAGAGTAACCCGACTGCCTCTTTGACCTTGACAAGCTTGTCGCGTGCGATGGCTTGTGCCTTGCGCGCCCCTTCACGAAGTATCTCTTCAACCTCTTCGGGATGCGCCAGATAGTAGGCGCGTTTTTCGCGCGCCTCGGCGAGCTCTTCCCAGATCAGCTCTTTGAGATATTTTTTAAAGTGACCGTAGCCCTCTTGACCGCTTTCGTAACGCGCTTGCAACGCTTTTTTGCCTTCGTCGTCCAAAAAGAGCGCGGCGATCGCATAGACATTACACTTGCGCCAATCGAGCGGCTCCCCCAATGGGGTGGAGTCGGTAACGATTTTATTGCAGCGTTTTTGCAGCGCCTTTTCACTCTCCATAAAGAGATCGATCGCATTACCGTAGCTTTTGCTCATCTTCGCACCGTCGATACCCGGGATCGTCGCCACCTCCTCGTCGATGATCGCTTCGGGCAAGACAAAGAGTTCGCCATATTCGTTGTTGAACTTCACGGCGATGTCGCGCGTGATCTCGAGATGTTGCTTTTGATCCTTGCCGACAGGCACCTTTTCGATGTCGAAAAGCAAAATATCCGCCGCCATCAAAACGGGATAGCTAAAGAGCGCATGTGAAGGCGCGATCCCTTTGGCGACCTTGTCTTTGTAGCTATGCGCGCGCTCCAAGAGTCCCATCGGCGTAAATTTCGAGAGTATCCAGTAGAGCTCCGTTACCTCGGGTACATGGCTTTGTACCCAAAAGAGCGTTTTGTTCGGATCGATACCGACGGCAAGATAGTCGATCGCCGCATCGAGGGTGTAGCGGCGCAGGGTCTCGGCATCGGTAGAACTTGTCAAAGAGTGATAGTTGGCGATAAAGGTAAAGAGCTCATGCTCCTCTTGGAGCTTGACCATCGGTTTCATCGCACCGAAATAGTTACCAAGATGCAGTTTTCCCGAGGCTTGAATGCCTGTAAGTACGCGCATAAACGATCCTGATGTAATAGTTTGTGTAATTATAGCAAAGTGGCAATAATGTTCATATGCCTGTATCGGAAGACAGAACACGCAAGTATTTTTACGTTTCGCTCTCTTCTTCTCTCTCTCCGCGTTTGCGTGCGACGATCTGTAGCGGTACGCCTTCAAAGTCGAACTGTTCGCGTATGAAGTTGGCAAGGTAGCGCTTGTAGCTGAAGTGCAAAAACTCGGGTCGGTTGACTACCAGTGCGATGCGCGGCGGTTTGGTGGCGTACTGCGTAGCGAATTTGATCTTGACCACCGCACCGTGGTGCGAGGGGACATGGTGGCGTCGGATGGCCGCTTGGACAACCTCGTTGAGTGTCGAGGTGGGGATGCGCTGTGTGTAGCGACGGTAGATCGCGACGATGTGATCTAAGATCTTGTGTACGCGCATGCCGCTCTTTGCCGAGACGGTGATCAGCGGCGCGTAGTGCAGAAATTTGAAGCTGTCCCTGATCGCTTCGACCGTCTCTTCATAGCTCTTTTCGCCGCGGATATCCCACTTGTTGGCAACGATGAGCGCACCGAGTTTGTACTTGTCGATGAGCCCTGCGATGCGCTCGTCCAGCTCCGTGATCCCCTCGGCGGCATCGATGACAAGCAGCGCGATATCGGCACGCTCAAGCATCGCTTCGGTACGCATCAGGGCGTACTTTTCGATCCCTTCGATCTTGCCTCTGCGTCGTATGCCCGCCGTATCGACAAAGGTGATCTCGAAGCCTTCGTGCTCTATCGTTTCGTCGATCGGATCGATGGTGGTGCCGTCCTTTTCGCTGACGACACTACGCTCTTCGCCCACCAAAGCATTGAGCAGTGAGCTTTTGCCGGTATTGACTCGCCCGATAATGGCGACTTTGATCGTCCGTTCTTCCTCCGCCGTCGTTATCGGCGCCTCTTCGGCGAACGGATCGACAAAATCATCCTCTTCGAGCACCAACGCGGGCTTCTCCTCCTTGGGCGGGATATGTTTCTCCAACCATGCGTAGAAGTCGTTGAAGTAGCGATTGTGACTCACCGAAAGCGGGAAGATCGCTTCCGCGCCAAATTCGTAAAAGTCGAAAAAGCGCGTTTCGTACTCTTTGTCGTTATCGATCTTGTTGACCAGTAGCGCGATCGGTTTGCCGAGTTTCTGAAGGCGATAGAAGAGCTTCTTGTCGCTTTCGTCGGGCAGCTGTTTGCCGTCAACCATATAGAGAACGATGTCCGCCTCTTCGGCAGCCCTGAGCGAAAAGGCGGCGACCTTTTCAAACAGCATATCGGAGTAGTCGATACCGCCTGTATCAAGCAGCATAAACTCTCTGTTTTCACTGATGGTGACGATACGTTTTTTGACATCGCGCGTCGTACCGCTTACGTCGGAGACGATGGCGTCACGTTGACGCGCCAAACGGTTATAGAGTGAGCTTTTGCCGACATTGGGGCGACCGAGGATGGCGACTTTTTTCAGTTCGGACATGGGGACTCTTTTGTGGGTGGTATTGTGCTAAGTTGCGGCATCTTTTCGATATAGAGCGACTGCGACGGGAAGGCAAAGGTGCTACCCTCCGCTTCGACGATCTCCATGATCCGCAGCAGTACGTCCTCGCGGATTTTCAGATAACGCTCCCAGTTTGCCGTTTTTGCAAAGGTGTAGATAAAAATCTCGAGCGCACTGTCACCAAAGTTGTCGAAGCGTACCATCAACGACTCTTTCTGGGCGATATCTTCGTGTGCACGTAGCATCGCTTCGATCTTGGCGACAATCTCCCGAAGCGCCGCAGCCGGTGTATCGTAGGTGATGCCGATATGTAGTTTGATGCGCCGCACCCCGCGTCTTGAGAAGTTCTCGACGGGGGTATTGGCGACGATGGAGTTAGGCACGGTGACGATCGACTTCTCGAAACTGCGTATTTTGGTCGTTCGCATCCCGATCTCCTCGACGATCCCTTCGACATCGCCTATCTTGATCCATTCGCCGATGCGCACCGTCTTGTCGGCAAGCAGTGCGAAAGAGCCGAAGAGGTTGGCGGCGGTATCTTTTGCCGCCAGTGCAAACGCCAAGCCGCCGAGTCCCAGTGAGGCGAGCAGTGCGGTCACGTCGATGCCCCAGACTTGTAAAATGGCGGCAAAACCGACAGCGCCGACGATCCCCTTGAAGAGTTTGAGCAAGAAGGAGCCCAACTCTACGGCGAGGTCGGGATTGAAGTGCGCCATCGTTTTAAATAGCAGCTCTTTAAGTGCACCGATAACGGCGATAACGATCCAGAAGATATCGAAAAGAATGAGTGAGTTGAGCACCTTGTTAACAAAAGGTGTTTCGTAAAAGATCAAGGCGAAAAAGAGATGTAAGCCGATGATCACGATAGCAAAAGAGAGCGGTTTTTTGAGTGCGGAGATAATGCGATCGTCGTAGTAGCTTTGCGTCTGCTTGGCAGCGCGTTGCAAAAAGGTGATAATGATGCGCGTAAAGAGACGACGCAGAAGCAAAAAGAGAAGCAGGGTAACGATCGCTGCGATGAGATTGGCTACGGGGATACCCAAAAGCGTATCGGAAAGAAAGGGGTAACGTTCATAGATCGGTGCAAGCAGGGTCTGTATCTTGAGATCGAGATCGAAGTCGATACCGTCGATCACGTTGACCGTAGCATTGAGATCGCTTGCAAGTTTTGCCACGTACGATTCCTTCACGATTCTTTGGAAGAATTATAGTACAATTTCCCAAAGGAGTGCCGATGCGTATCGTTTTTTTATGGATGGCTTTGCAGCTTATGCTCTTTGCCGAAGTGGTACATGTGGATTATAAAGTAAAGTTTGGCATTTTGGGTACGATCGGACATATCAAAAATACGATCACGATCGAGAAGGATCGCTACACCATAGAGACCGACCTTAGTACCACAACGCTCATACGTAAGCTCTTCGGTAACTATAGCGCACACTATGTCTCGAAGGGTTACTACAAAAAGGGACGTTTTATCTCTACCTTTTTTTCTACCCTCACGCATGAGAAAAAACGCAAGAGATTGGTCGAATACACCATTGCTACTAAGCAACATAAGGTCTATAAGCACTATCGAAAGTGGCAGGGCGACAAGCTAACCATTGATGAAAAAAGCACGCTCGATTTTTATGCAAGTGACGACTTATTAACACTCTACTTCAATACAGGCGTATGGCTTAGCTATCCTCATAAGGATCTCTACATCAAGGCTGTCGGCTTAGAGAAGCAGCGAGGCGTCGTGCATATGCATAAGCTTACTAACGACAAAGTATCTCGTGCCTGTCGTGCAAAGGGGGAGATCATGGGGTATCTGGTCGCCGATATCGTAAGTAAAAACCTCAAGAAAAAACGCAACAACATCGTTTTAGCGATCGGTAAAGAGGGGTATGTACAACGCGCTACGATCAAAGATGTCATACTTTACGGCGACCTTCGGGTGATTCGAGAACGCTGAGCGATTCAACAAAATCGATCACTTTGGTTGCGCTCATTTCGCACGGTTTGAGCAGCCCCTCTTTGATGTGAGGATAGATATTTGCGCTGACGATATCATCATCGGACAAAGAGCGTGCAAAGAGCTTGATTACTCTGCCTTGAAGAAGCGTTGTTTTGTGCAAAAGGTAGCGTTTCTCTCTCCATAGCACATTATAAGTTCCATTCGGAAGTCGTGAGAGTTTTCTATAAAACGATTGCATAGGGCGATTGTAACCAAGCTTTGCTATACTTCCGTCACTTTTTGACGGAGAGTCGCTCAGGTGAAAGAGACGATACGAAATCTCGACCGCGGCATCGTGCTGATGCTCTTGGCGTCGCTTACTTTTGCGGTAATGGGCGGTTTTGCCAAGGTGTTGACACAGCAGCTTCCCGCGCTTGAGGTGACCTTTTTTCGCAATGTTTTCGGTGTGGCGATCATCGCGTTTTCGATATGGAAACTACCACTTCGCCAAAAGGGCGGCAAGCCGTTGCTGCTCTTTTTTCGCGGGGCGATGGGCTTTTTGGCGCTGCTTGCCTACTTCTATATCATGGGCAAGATCCCGCTGGGTGAGGCGATCACCTACAACAAGACCTCGCCGCTTTTCGTCGCCTTTTTTGCATGGCTCTTTTTGCGCGAAAAGCTTCATCCAAGCGCGATTGTGGCGTTGGTTCTCGGTTTTGTCGGCATTGTCTTGATCGCCAAGCCCGAAGCGGGGGGCTTTGACAAATACGATCTGTTGGGTATCTTTTCGGGCATCGGCGCGGCACTTGCCTACACCTCTATCCGCGAACTACGCAAGCATTACGATACGCGTGCGATCGTCATGAGTTTTATGGCAGTCGGAACGATAGGACCGCTTCTGATGATGATACTTGGTAGCTATGTTGAGGCGAGTGAGGTGTGGGATTGGATCGTTGCGCCCTTTGTGATGCCGCAGGGGATGCAATGGCTCTTTATCGTGATGGTAGGCGTAAGCGCGACGGTTTCGCAACTGCTGATGACCAAAGCGTACGAACTGACCAAGGCGGGCATTGTCGGTACGATCAGCTATACCAATATCCTTTTTGGTGTGCTTATCGGTACGGCGCTGGGCGACCCGCTGCCCGATATGCAAACCGGTTTGGGTATAATAGCCATTATCGCTTCGGGCTTGATCGTAGCCTTGGTCAAAGAGAAACAGGATTGATCACGATCGATTTTTCAAAACTATGGAGTTAAGATGATACTGATAGCGGGACCGTGTGTACTGGAGAGTAGAGAAAATGTGATGCGCATCGCCGAGGCGCTGAAACCTTATGCGGAAG
>JALWQQ010000045.1 GCA_027083075.1 Campylobacteraceae bacterium | reverse complement strand
TACGATGTGGATGGGTATATTGTGCATGCGCTTTGCCATAGTGCTTATTTTGATTCACACGGGTATAGCCGTTGCTTACTATATCGTAGCCGATCCGGATAAGTTCGATTTTATTCCGATGTTCGATCTTGACAGGGAGCAGAACATTCCTACGCTTTTTTCTTCCTTGCTTTTCATCTTTAATGCATTGCTCTTTTGGTTGTTGGGCAAGAGAGACAACGAGGAGGGGAGGTACTGGTATGGGCTTGCAGGGGTTTTTGTATTTTTATCCTTTGATGAGAGTGCGACGATACATGAGAAGATTGGTGATATTACCGAGCGGTTTGTCGATGCTTCGGGCATACTCTATTACCCATGGGTTGTAAGCTACTCGGTATTGGTGTTTATCTTGACGGCGATCTATTTGCGTTTTTTTCTGAAGATGCCGAAAAAACGTTTTTGGCGATTTGTGCTTGCTGCAGCTATCTTTCTAACCGGTGCTGTAGGCTTCGAGCTTCTGGGGGCACAGGAGGCTTACCATTACGGTACCGATTCGCCGCTTTATACAATCTACTATACGATCGAGGAGAGTATGGAGATGTTCGGACTTATCTATCTTATGAATATTTTGCTCGAGATGCTTGGCGGTACATCGGTGCGTATCGACACAGATAAATGAAGATCGTGCAGAGGGTATTTTGTCTTACTCTTTTTTACTCTTTGGGGCGAGACCAAAAGCAATATCATAGCAATAGACAATGCAACAGAGGCGATGATCATAAAAAGCCCCTGTATGCCGTAGCAACTTACGATAGGCTCGAAGAGTAGGGGTGAGGAGAATTGACCAAGAAAAAGGCTGGAGGCGAGGATGCCCGAGGCTTTGCCGCGTTTGTGCGGCGGAACTTTGGAAAGAAACCATGCATTGGTGTTAACCGGCTGCAGAGTGCTTTTAAGCTCGGCATCTGCGATATAAGCATGTTTTTGGGGCTCATGGAAAAAAAGGGCATACAGAGCAGCGGAAGCAGATAGATCGCAAAGGGGTAGGTCCGGTGCATCCGAGCAAGCACGCTCCGGTGGTGACAAAGAGGATGCCGCCCGGCGCCACCGCATTCCCTGCCTTGACATAAATGTGTAACGTGTCTGCTCATCAAAATAGTCTCCAATAAGCGTAGTAGAGCTCGTCACAATAAGTGCTACACCTACCCTCGGCACCGCACGCCCGGCAAGGATGATATAGAAATCATGTAGACAAAATCCGCTGCTACCGCCAAGCACAAAGAGGGCGATGCCTATCTAGAGCGGTCTTAGCCGTCCCTACCGATCGACAATATGCCCGGCAAACGGTGAAAAGTGCGCGATCACATCAGGGGGGATGGTGAGCATCATCTTGGAGAGAAAATCGATATAGGGGAGGTCTGCAAAGGTATGAGTAAGCAGCGGCAGCGAGGAGACAACCGTGATGCAGGACATTACACCAAGCGTCGCCACCAACAAAAGCGCGATCCGGATAAGTCGAGGGTTTTGTTTTGACATGAGCTTTTTGTCTGCACGATAGCACATTTGGCTGATAGGATAGAATCGGTAATGTTGCATCAAAATGAATTAATGGTAAGGTAGCTGCCGAAGATCAAATGTAGAACCTATTTTTTACTCGGTTGACATGAAAGTGGGTGCATGTTATAATATGTATAGACAAATACACATTATAAAAGGAGTATTGATGTCGGTGAGAAAAAACTTTACGATGCCCGAGCATATAGCCGAAGATCTGGAATATCTGGCAAAAAAGATGAACAAAAAGCAGAGCCAAGTGATCCAAGAGCTCATAGAAGAGAAGGTAGCCGACTATGAATTAGAAAAGAAGCTAGAGTCATTGGAAAAGATATCGGGGATCTTTACGGGGATGCTTCCAGAGCATGTCGATATCCAGTGGATAAAGGCAAATCGTGACTATTAGAAAGGTCTTTTTCGATACCAATATCTTTAACGATGTCTTTGACCATTCACGCCGGACACATGCCATCAGCAAAGAGGCACTTGCCAAAGCGATGCAACACAAAATGAAACTCTATACCTCGTGTGATATCGCTACAAATATCTACTACATCACGGCAAAATATACCAACAAAACCAATGCGCTCAATGCGTTAGAGCATGTGAAAAATATAGCCCATATTATCCCCTTTGGCGAACAAGAGCTTGCTCGGACCATCGCGCTGATGCGTAGCGATAGCGACTATACGGACTTTGAAGATACGATCCAGTACGTCATGGCGCGCAATACCGGCTGCGATGTGATCGTCACCAACGACAAGCGCTTCGTCTCCAAAGAGATCGAATGTGTGAGTGCCAAGGCGTTTGTGAGGAGGTATTTGGCATCACTGACGGATAAAAAGCGAACTTTTAACCCATGAACAAACACTATACCTACAAAGCCTTTATTAGCTATTCGCACAGCGACAAAACTTTTGCTTCGTGGCTGCAAAAAAAGATAGAAGGGTATGTCGTGCCGCGTGCGTTGAGGCGGAAGTATCCGCATCTTCCCAAAGATCTCAAGCGCAGCATCTTTCGCGATGAAGAGGAGTTGGCGGGAGCGAAGGCGTTGACACCCGCACTTGAGGAGGCGCTGCGTGCTTCGCAAAAGCTTATCGTCATCTGCACAAAAAGCGCGACACACTCCACTTGGGTATCGCGAGAGATTGCATTTTTCCGACGTACGCATCCCCAAAGCGACATTCTTTGCGTAGCAATCGACGAGCCGTGCGACGAGACGATCCCCGATCTTTTGAAAGAAGATGGCGAGCTTCCGCTTGCGATCACACTACACGAGGGTCGCCAAAAGGCGCTAACAAAGGTTATCGCCGATCTGCTTGATATCTCCTTTGCCGATCTTTGGGGCAGGGAGAGACGCCGAAAAAGAACACGGATGCTGTTTTGGGGTGCGGGTATCGTTTCGGTAGCGGCATTGGGGGTGTATGCGTATGTTCAGTACAGCGTCATCGCTTCAAACCGCGACATGCAGCGGCTCAACGAACGCATCTCGCATCTCGAATATAGGCTCCGCCACGAAAAACTGAGCGGCGAGGAGATCTATCGTCTCGGCGAGAGACTTAAAGCGATCAAAGATGCCAAAAGAGCCAAAGAGGAGACGCTCAAATGGTTTGGATTGCTTCATACTCCGATCGTCGAGAGAGCCAAAAGGCTCTACGACAAAGAGGGGATCGATGCTGCATTGGCACTGCTGGAATCGAGTCGATCGCGCCTGCAAGACAAACAGTTTGCACAAAAAAACATCCTGCGCGCCAAGCTCTATATCGAAAAGCACGACTATGACGTGGCGGAGGCTGCTTACGAAAAGGCGATCGCCATTGAGGAAAGCTATGAGACTATCTACGATTATGCCCTCTTTTTGATGCGGGAAAATCGCACCAAACGTGCACTCGCTTTGCTTGAAAAGCTTAGAAGCTACGATCTAAAACCGGCATGGCGCGCCAATGTGCTCAACAGGCTAGGTATCGCCTATCGTAAACTCAAACGTTACGAGGATGCCCAAAAAGCATACGCGGAGGCATTGAGACTGCGCAAACACCTTGCGCAAAAAGATCCGCGACACAACAGCGTCGATTTGGCGTGGACATACAACAACTTGGGCGTTTTGTATCAAAAGCGCCATATGCCGCACAAAGCCGAAGCAATGCACTTTAAGGCATTTGAGATTCGCAAAGCGTTGGCATCTGCTGACCCCGAACGTTACGAATACTATCTTGCTTGCACCATGCAAAACCTTGGCGAACTCTATGCGGATATGAACCGAAGCACCGATGCCGAACGCTACTTCAAAGAGGCGATAGAGATACAAAATCGGCTGCTTACCCGCAACCCGAAATGGGTGATGCCCGCTCTGGCGACATCTCTGTACAATTTGGCAACACTTTATGCGGATCGCAACGATACGCATCGCGCCCACATGCTTTTCAAGGAAGCGCTGCGCTACCGGACGATCTTGGCGGAGGAGAATCCGCCCGCTTATGAAGAGGCACTGAAAAAGACGCAAAAAGCGCTCAAAAAACTGCAAACGGGAGCGGAGTGATGCAACACAAATATCTACTGCGATTTATCCGAGACGAGATGCAGAGACAGAAGATCGCATTTGAAACCAACGAAGCCTTTTTCCGTCTCTTTATGCCCGAAGAACCGTGGGAAGCGTACCGTTCCAGCATGAGCAACTGGTTGAGCAGCCCCGAAGACGGTGCCATACGCAAGCGGCGCTTTATCGCTGCAGTAAATGAAAAACTCGGATTATCGCCGGAGGTATGGTTAAGCGGTGATGCGACGCAAAAGGAAGCAGTTGTAAAAGGGGTACGGTTCTTTAAAGAGAACATAGAGCAATCCCAAGCGATTTTCGCATGGCTCAAAGAGGAGCAGATGAGCGAAGAGGAGCAGATTTTTGTCGCTTTTGCCGAAGCAAACGATACGCAACGTGTCATACAAGAAGCAAAAAGGCTTTCCGGTTCTTTTATAAAACGCTCAAGAACGCAGCCCTTTCTCATCGCCCTTTTGGAGGTGATGTACGATAAGGGGGCATACGACTTTATCTACACCGAGATCTTTCCCTACCTCTTGGACACCTACGACAATAGCATCAAGGCCAAAAAGGCGCATGTCTATGCATCGCTTAGCACACCCATGTACCGCGAAGCTTTCGATATCCTGATCTCTATCAAAGCCGATACCCCCGAAGAAACCGCCGCGCTACAGACTTCCGCAATCTCCAATATCCGTCGCGAACGCTTCTCATCCCAGTCGCTAACAAAAGAGGCGCTCAAAGGTTTGCTGGAGACAATGATACAATGTTACGGTAGGCTCTATCGCCCTGCATCGCCGCAGGGCTACTATACGGGTATCAACCTTGCCTATATGCTTGCACTTCAATCCGCCATCTTTCCCGAAACACACGGCAAGCAAGCGCGTGTGCGTATAGAACAGATCGCCGATGAACTTTCTGCGACGATGGCGCGCGCCAAAGCCGGCGAAGATCCCAGAGAGCGTTACTATGCGGCGATGAGCGAACTCGAATTTGCCCTGCTTCGCGGCAAATCCACATCCTATCAAGAGTTTGAGTATCTGCTTGAGGCACTGAAACCAAGCCGCCATCTCATAGAGCGTACTCGCAGGCAGATGGGAGCGTTTTTTGTCGATATCATCGAAAGGTTTGCCGAAACGCCGCCCGAAAACCTCGACATCTTTCGGGGCTGTTTGGAGATTTTCGACGCCTATTTACTCTCAAGGAGCGAAGGATGATCGTAGCTGTCAGCGGACACAGAGATGTCATCATAACACCGTCGATACGCCAAGAGCTGCAGGGGTTTTTCGATGGACTCGCACAACACCACAGCACTATCGTCTTGCTTGATGCGCTGGCTGACGGCGCAGATCAGTGTGTTGCCGAGATCGCGCTAAAATACGACAATATTACGCTCGAGGTGCCGCTCCCGCTTGAGAAAAAGCGCTATCTCGAGAGCATCGAGGACCAAGTGCGTTTTAGCAGCTTGTATGCACGGGCGCAAAAGCGATACCTCATCCCGACACGATACGATCATCCTTATGAAAATCTTGGACGCTATCTCGTCGATCGGGCGGATATGCTCTTAGTACTTTGGGACGGCAGCTACAACGACAAAATCGGCGGCACCGGCGAGGTGATCAGATATGCCCGCACCCTCGAAAAACCTATCGTCCATATCGTCGTCAATCGGCAATGCGCTTCATAAGATCCAAAAAATCCAATTTTTCCATCTTACAATTCTCATAGAACAGCAATGTTCTAAAACGCTTAAAAGGATGGAACATGGACAGAAGAAAATTCTTGACACTGAGCGCAACGGTCGCGGCGACTCTTCCGGTGTTTGCTACGGATTACAGAGCGCTCAAACCCGAAGCATGGAAAGCCAAGACGGTTGAAGATGCGATCAAAAAACTCTACGGTGATACACCGTTGGTAAAAACAGATAAGCTAAAACTGAAGCATCCAAAGGTTGCTCCCAAGGCATCGTTTGTTCCTGTGCGCATCATGACAGATCTTGAGCTTAAAAGCTTGGCACTCTTTCAAGACTCCAATCCCGAAAGTGCGACGGCGGTATGGAGTATTTACCCCGACAGTATCGTGGATTATGCTTTAGCATTGAAACTAAAAAATAAACCGAAAGGCGATGTGCTTTTGATAGCGGTTGCCGAGGGGGAGGACGGTACTCTGTATATGCAAAGATCACAACTGATGGTTTCGCCGGGCGGTTGTGAAGGTTAACAGTATCAAACACAATAAGGAGTTTCATGATGAAAAAGATTAGGATTAAAGCCAAAGAGAAAGAGGGGATTGTCAAAGTTAAGGTGCTTTTGACACATGAGATGCTTACCTATAATCAAGCCAAAAAAAGAGGGGTGAAAGCAAATTTCATTACCCGTGTCATCGCCAAAGTAGGAGAAAAAACGGTCTACGAACTCTCGTCAAGTCAGTTTTTGTCGAAAAACCCACTTTTGAAATTTAAATTTCGCGGGAATAAGGGCGAGGTGCTTGAGATCGCATGGATCGATCTTTCCGGTGCGCATGCAAGTGCTTCTAAAATGATAAAATAGCCTTTCCGAAAGCAATCGCTTTCGGATCGCGCATATGTGCAATATACGCATACAAGGATCTATCTTCATTCTACGATAGTACGGTTGACCGATATGCTACAATAGTGCATGAGAAATTATCTACAATCCACAAAGATCATCGACTACGAGCACCCCGCAGTAGCGGCAGAAGCGAAGCGGTTGGCTGAGGGCTTGCATGACGATACAACCATCGCCAAACGCTGTTTTGAGTTCGTGCGTGACGAGATACGCCACAGTGGGGATGCCAAAGATGAGATCACCACCTGCAAAGCCTCCGAAGTCTTGGAACACCGTACAGGCTGGTGCTACGCCAAGAGCCATCTGCTTGCCGCACTTTTGCGTGCCAACGGCATCCCGACAGGGTTTTCTTATCAGCGCCTAAGCTGTTCTGAGCACAAGCCGGGTATCTACTGCCTGCATGGACTCAATTGGGTTTATCTCAAAGAGTACGGCTGGTACAGAGTCGATGCACGCGGCAACAAAGAGGGTGTCGATGCGCAGTTTGACCCGCCGCATGAGAGGCTCGCTTTTGAAGTGGGTGAAGATGAGTTTGATCTGAGCGGTAACTACGCCGAACCATTGGCTGAAGTGGTAGAGGCGTTGCAAACTTACAAAAGCTATGAAGAGATGGTCTGTCATTTCCCCGATATCAAAACATAAAAGGTATGATGTATGACATTTGAACAGCTTGACACCTATCTTTTGAACAAAACGGGTGCCACATTTGACTACCCTTTCGATATGGATGTGCGTGTGTATCGTATCGCCGAGAAGATGTTTGCATTGATTTTTGAAAAGCATCCCTTAAGAGTCAATCTTAAATGTGATCCCATCTATGCGCTTGAGCTTCGCAGTATCTATGAGGGTGTAAGTGCCGGGTATCATATGAATAAAAAACATTGGAACACGCTCATGCTTGAGCAGACAGATGTGGATGATGAGACCATTAGAGAGCTCATAGACCACTCGTATGAGCTTGTCTATAAGCGTTTGCCCAAAAAGAAGCGTGAGGCGTTGGAATGATGCAGTACGATATTGACCCCAAGAGCAAACATGCAGAGCACTTTAAAGCCATACGCAAGATACTGCTCTCTTACCCCGAGATACAGGAGGTCAAAAATGCCAAACAAACATCATACGGTGACAGATACGGCGTGATCGTGATGCTGCGTACCAAAGGGGATGTGTTGGTGGCAGCCTTTGGAAAAGGAGCCAAACTCCAAGAGAGGTATCCGCAGTTGCAAGGTACCGGAAAGGTAGTGAGGCATCTCTATTTTGGCGCCGATGATGAGATTGACGAGGCGCTGCTGCGAGAGATGATAGAGGAGAGTATAGTACTCAACATGGAGACGTATGAGATGAAGCGGTTGAAATCGTTACGATATAGCGGAAAAAAAGAGGCTCCGTGAAAAAAGATCCGATCACTGCAAAAACGACGATAGAGGGATTGCCTTCGGGCGAATATGCCGTAGCCATCTTGCACGTTCTCAACGACAAGACAACCCGCTTTTTATAAAATTGTCTGCAAGTACATTGTAGCTCTTTTGTGTGGAGTTTTCTGTGTAAAGTACATTTAATACAAAAAATACTGTAGTCATTAAATGAATTTAATAC
>JALWQQ010000044.1 GCA_027083075.1 Campylobacteraceae bacterium | reverse complement strand
GGATTGCGTCAGATCAGCGACCCCGAAGCGATCCGCCCCTTTGTTGAAGCGGCGATCGAGCAAAACCCCAAGCAGCTGGCGCAGTACAAGGCGGGCAATGAGAAGCTCTTTGGTTTCTTTGTCGGACAGGTGCTCAAAGCAAGTGGCGGTAAAGCCAACCCCAAAGTGGTGCAAATGCTGGTGCAAGAGCATTTGAGGCGGTAGGTTTTTCTTTTTTTGGTGTATAATTGGGAGTTATGAGAGGTTTAAAAATGGAGCTTGCAACACAACTTCGTCAGGTAAAAGCAGCATTGAAAGAAGAGGGGTTTTTAATTGACGGTATTGTGGGCTCATATGCGCGCAATGAGCAGAATGACGATAGTGATATCGATATTTTGTATCATGTCGAAGAGCCGTTTGTAGAGCGATATCGTGGCTTTACGGCGTTCGGTCGTATAGCCGAGATACGAGATATGCTTTCGCGGTTGCTTGGCAAAAAAGTAGATCTTATTGCAACAAGAGGACTTTCCGATACGGCAAAACGCTACATGCTTGACAAGGTAGTGCATGTCTAAGCATAAACATTTAGCTAAGATCGATTTTATCCTTGAGATGATCGAAAAGATCGAATTTGTTGTTGCGCGTCATCGAGGGGTTGTGCAAGCTCTTGAGGATCCCGAAGGGCAATTGGCTCTGTTGATGGCAGTGTCGCAAATCGGTGAGGCGCTAAGCAAGATTGATTCTACCTTGATCGACACTTTGGGTTTGCAGGAAGAGCGAAAGGGTGCTTATGAAACGCGTAATTTTATCGTGCATGATTATGACGGTGTCGATCTTTTTCTGATAGAGAGGGTCATCGAAGAGAGAATTCCCGAGATTAAAGAGAAGTTGCAAACGTATCGTGAAAGCATCGAATGAAAGCGATGATTTTGGCAGCCGGGCGCGGTGAACGGATGCGCCCGCTTACGGACACGACCCCGAAGCCTTTGCTTGAAGTAGGTGGTAAGCCGCTGATCGTGTGGCATATCGAACGCTTGGCGGTGGCAGGTTTTCGCGAGATTGTGATCAATATCGCCTACTTGGGCTACAAGATCCCCGAGGCGTTGGGTGATGGCTCTCGCTGGGGGGTACGCATCAGCTATTCTGATGAGCAAAAAGAGGGCAAGCTTGAGACTTTGGGCGGCATCGTCAAAGCCTTACCGCTGCTGCAAGAGAGCGATCCCTTTTTGATCGTTAACGGCGATGTCTGGTGTGATGCTCCTTTTGATCCGCATAAACGCTTAGCAGAAGATAAGCTTGCGCACCTGCTGTTAGTACCCAATCCACCGCACAATCTTAAGGGTGATTTCGGTTTAGAGGGTAGGCGCGTGACCGATGTGCCGCGCTATACCTTTGCAGGCATCGGCTACTACTCCCCGAAACTCTTTGCCGAAGTGCCCTATGGGAGAGCCCCCTTGGCGCCGCTGCTTTACAAGGCGATACGCGAAGGTAGCGTTAGCGGTGAGCTCTATAGGGGTGCATGGTATGACATCGGGACGCCGCAACGGCTGACAGAGTTGGATAGGCAACTGCTATCATAGAAAGGCTACATCAACTTAATGCGAAATAAGATGTGCTATAAACCGAACCATCTTCAGTAGTAGATTGGGGATAAGGTCCGCAAAAAGATGTACAATGATCTCCAAGACAAGCTCGGCTACCTCTTTTGTGGTTCTTTTATGAGGCACCACGGCGGCGACAATGACAACAAGCCCCAGCAAAGCCAAAAAGAGAGCAACCCCATAATGAATAAACGGTTTCTTGCTTAATCCCGACAGATAGAGCAATGCAATCCCGACCAAAAAGGTAAGCATGCGCTGTATCGTAAAATAATTCATGGCAGTTTAATGGTAGTATAGTTGTAACAAAAGTCACACCCGCCTCTTTGTCGGTATGATATGATAGAGAGCAAAGGAGGGTGTCATGCGTTTTCGAGATAGAAAGGAGGCAGGCAAGGCGCTGGCGCGTTATATAGCTCAGCAGGGCGCTGCGCCGTTTCAAAGGGTGGTTGCGTTGC
>JALWQQ010000043.1 GCA_027083075.1 Campylobacteraceae bacterium | reverse complement strand
GTGCCTCACCCGTAGGAAGTGCTATGTGGCAAAAACTTAAGGATATTGCAGAACTGGTGATGCTCAAGCACACCGTGTTTGCCTTGCCGTTTATCTTGGTGGCGATGATGAGCGCCTCTTACCAAAAAACCGGCAGCGGATGCTTTTCGCCGCGTCTGCTTCTACTGGCGGTGCTTGCCGCCTTTTTTGCCCGAAACTTTGCGATGGGTGTCAACCGCTATCTTGACAGAGATATTGACAAGCTTAACCCGCGCACACGGCACAGACCCTCGGTGGACGGTCGCGTAAGCGAGAAGGAGATGCGGCTCTTTATCGTGCTCAATGCGCTACTCTTTTTGGCGATCTGTTATCTTATCAATCCGCTTGCCTTTGCCTTGGCGTTTCCGATCTTAGTGGTATTGGGGGCCTATACGCTCTTTAAGCGTTTTTCGTCGATGGCGCATCTTGTTTTAGGGCTGGCGCTCGGTCTCTCGCCGATAGCGGGGGAGGTGGCGGTTGCCGCGCAGATTTCGCTATGGTCGTTACTCTTGGGTGCGGGCGTAATGTTTTGGGTGGCGGGCTTTGATCTGTTGTACGCTTTACAGGATATCGACTTTGACAAAAAACATGCCCTGCACTCTATCCCTGCCGTACTGGGCGCTGAAAAGGCGATGCTTTTGGCACGTCTCTTTCATCCGGTGGCACTACTCTTTTGGTACCTCTATATGCAATCGTTACATTTGGGCATCTTTGCTAAAGTCGGGCTGGCGCTTGTTGCGATGATGCTGTTTTACGAACACTATCTTGTCAAGAAAGATTTTAGTAAAATTGACAAGGCGTTTTTTACGGTCAACACCTATGTAGGTGTTGTTTTCTTTCTTAGTGTCGTAGTGGAGATATGTCTATGAGTGTTGACGAAGTAGGGTTTTGGTTTTTGGCGATAGGTTGGGTTGTGGCGATTGTGATGGTGCTACTCTACCTTAAAGAGCGTAAACGCAATCTACTCTTGGAGCAAATCTTAGCTACCAAAGAGGCGACGATCGCCAATCTTCAGGCGGGACGCGCCGCAGTACAAGAGGCGCTTTCCGATACCGATGCACTCGGCGCGATCGCCAAGGCGCATCGTGAAGGGAAGGACGCCGAAGCGATCGCCGAGGCGCTTGATATGCCGATCGCCAAAGTAAAAACGGCGATCAAGCTCATAGAACTACGTAAATTAAGTTGATCTCTAAAGTTATTTTCGCTACAATGCGCTCACCAAAATGACCGCAGCTACTTTGTGCACCCGTAGCTTAGCTGGATAGAGCATCGGTTTGCGGTACCGAAGGTCTCAGGTTCGAATCCTGACGGGTGTACCACCTCTATACAACCCCTAATCACATTTTGACTATAATGCGTTATCGATACGGGAGAAATTTATGACGATAGTTCTGCTTGCAAGCAATCCTGTTTTATCTCGGCTTTTTGCGCTTGTGTTGGAAGAAGAGGGCGTAACGCTTCATCACATTAAGGATGCGACGCTGCTGCCCGAATCACCAAGTGCGGGCACGATACTGGCGGTCGAAGATCTTCGTTTGGATGAAGTGGTTGAAGCCTATATCGCGCAACACCCCGAACTTAGCACACTCTTTGTCGGCGAACCGCGTGCTTCCGTGGCGCACTTCGATGCCCTTTTGCCTAAACCCTTTTTGCCGTCCGAACTTAAGGCGGTATTGTCGCAATTACAAAGCGTTTCCGAAAACGAAGCGGAGCATGCTTGCGAAGAGGGCGAGGAGGAAGAGTCGATAGCGTCGAGTGCATCGTTGTCGGAAGAGGAAGAAGAGGGGGCCTCCGTCTTTGATCCTGAACAGGTAGCGCAGATCAAGGCGTTGTTAGAGCAGAGTGAAGAGGAGCCCGAGTCCTTCGAAGAGGAGGAGTTGCAGCAGCGTAAGATCGAAGCGATTAAAGAGAGTTTGATCGCCGAAGGTTTAGAGATCGTCGACGAAGAGGAGATCGTCGAGAGTATCGATACACCAAGCGATGCCGCAAAAGAGGCGTTTCTTTCCGAAGAGAACAAGCAGGTGCTTTTG
>JALWQQ010000042.1 GCA_027083075.1 Campylobacteraceae bacterium | reverse complement strand
GCAGCGACGGGATGCACGCAATGAAGAGCAAGTGATCGCTTTTTTAGATGCTTTGGCGGATGCCGCACTACCGCGCGCCGAAGAGGAGCTTGAAGCGTTGAGACATTTTGCCAAAGCGTGTGACGGCATCGACTTGCAAAGTTGGGACACCGCCTACTATAGTGAAAAACTCAAAAAAGAGCGCTACGATCTTGATGAAGCACTTGTAAAACCCTACCTTGAACAAGGTCGCGTACTAAAAGGTTTGCTTGTATTGGTCTCGGAACTCTTCGGTATCGACTTCAAACAGAGCGATACGCCGACATGGCACCCAAGCGTGCGTGTTTTCGATATCTATGAAGCGGGTGCGCTCTCGGGGCGCATCTACTTTGATCTTGAGGCGCGCAAAGAGAAGCGCGGCGGCGCGTGGATGCACGACTGGGAGAGCCGCTTTGTAGACGAAACGGGCAACATACATCTGCCTTCCGCCTTCGTCGTTGCCAATTTCGCACCCGCAAGCGACACCACCCCCTCGTTATTGCGCCACGACGATGTGGTCACGCTCTTTCACGAGATGGGGCACGCACTACATCATCTGCTTAGCAAAGTGAACGAGCGCTCCGTTTCGGGTATCCACGGCGTAGCGTGGGATGTGGTAGAGTTTCCTTCGCAATTTCTGGAAAACTTCGCCTACGAAGCGGCGATCTTGCGCCGCTTTGCCAAGCACTACGAAACAGGTGAAACGATCCCCGAAGCCTATCTGCAAAAGATCAAAGCAGGCAAAAACCATATGGCGGCACTCGCTACCTTGAGACAAGTCGAATTTGCACTCTTTGACTTTTTGCTACATCGCGATCTCTACCAAGGTGACGCGGTACAAGCGCTACTTGAGAAGGTGCGCGAAAAGACCGCGTTACTCAAACCGCCTGCTTATGTTCGCTTCCAGCACGGTTTTGCACACATCTTTGCCGGCGGTTATGCAGCAGGGTACTATAGCTACAAATGGGCGGAAGTACTCAGCGCCGATGCCTTCTTTGCCTGTTTAGATGAAAAAGAGGGATTTAACAAAGAGAAGGCGCAAGGGTACAAGCGCCATATCCTCTCTCAAGGCGGTGCGGAAGAGATGAGCACACTCTACCGTGCGTGGCTTGGCAGAGAACCGAAAATCGAGAGCCTTATAAGGCTTTACGAGATCACATAAACCGTTATCGCTCTTTTTTGTAGATAACTTTGCCGACACGATCGATGTGCGCCTTAAGCTTTTCGTTTGTGATCTCGTCATATAAACCGATGTCGACAAAGTAGGGCAACCCTTCCTCAAGTTCATCATAAATATCAAACAGCGGTTTCTTTAAGCCCTTTCCGACCAGCACGATATCGACATCACTGCCTCTTCTTTGTGTCTGCATAGCCCTTGAACCGTAAAGTATCGCTCTATCGATATGCGAATATTTTGAAAAGACCTCTTTAAGATAATGAAGCTCTGTAGCACTCAGTCCATACATCGCTTCGCCTCCTCTTCTAAGCGTTGCAAAAGTTCCTTAAAGGCATCATAGTAGCTTTCGACAATATCCTCGTAGATATCATCGACAATAGACTCATTGTAAGTGTGTACGGTGAGCTGCCTGCTTCTAATGGTTCTAATAAGCGCATCGGAACCGATAAGACCTCTATTGTATGCCATTTTGAAGGCGTCTCTACTACCTTGAATATCGGTGATACCCTCGTAAAAATAGAAATCCTTGATGGTGTTCCATGCCAACTCGTAAGTATACTCAAACGCTTGAATAAGACCACGCTTTTCTATATCGCTCAACGCACGCTCCTGCGCCAAGCGTATATCCGACTCAAGCGTACGGAAGGCTTTTTGAAAATTTTGCAGTCGATAAACCCATCGCAACTCTTTCATACGATCGCACCCCGGAAGTGTAGGATATCTTCATTATAGCCAAAAGCAAAAGAGATATCCAAATCCGATCTACGCCTTGCCGACAAGCTTTTTAAAGAACTGCTTGACTCTCTGGCAGATTGTCATCGACCATGTCTCCATGTAGCAAACCTCCACCTCAT
>JALWQQ010000041.1 GCA_027083075.1 Campylobacteraceae bacterium | reverse complement strand
ATACTGCGTAGAGTGCAACTTTTGTTGCATCTGCTATTTAAAAAGAGTGTTACAATGATAGAAATTCGATAAAAGGAGTCGATCATGAAGTGTAATGTCGGCAAAATCGACAGAGTCGTTCGAGCGGTGATCGGTATCGGTGCTTTGGCATACGGTATCACAAACAGCAACATAGTCGTCGATGTGATTGGTGGTATTGTACTGCTAACCGCTATACTCGGCTGGTGTCCGCTCTACATACCTTTCAAGATCAATACGGGCTGCCGTTCCGAGAGTTAAGGGATCTATCGAGGGTTTCGGTTGACAAAACGGATGATAAAGAGACTGCCTTTGCCTTTTTCGCTTTGCACCTCAAGTCTACAATCGTAGCGTTTGCAAATCTCCGCTACGATGCTCAACCCCACGCCGAAGCCGCCGCGATCGGTATCGGCACGATAGTAGCGCTTGAAGATATTTTTCTGCGCCTCTTTGTCGATGCCGACGCCCTCGTCCTCTACCTCGAAACGCCCGTCGGCGAATAAACGCACATAAACCCTGCCGCCGCGATTGCTGTATTTGATGGCATTGGAGAGCAGGTTGCCCACCAGTCGCTCGGCATCATTGCGCGTCATCATTGTCTCGAAGGGGTGCAGGTCGCTTGAAACGTGCAACCCTTTCGCTTCAAAAAGCACCGCCATATAGTGAAGGCGATTGCGAATCAGCTCCGCCATATCCAATCTTTCGGGTTTTTGCTCATCCCCTTCGAGGCGATGTGTCAGTGAAGCGTAGGTGGTCGCCAAGCGCTTGGCACTTGCCTCAAGGCGCCGCATCTTCTTCTCTTCAACGCCTTTTAGTGACGAGATCGTCATCAAGATAGCACTAATGGGTGTGTTGAGCTCATGGGTTGTGTCCGATATAAAGCGATCAAGCGACTCGATCTGTTCACGCACAGGCTTGAGAAAGAGTCTGCCTAAGAGATAGCCGACGATCCCCATTACGAAGAAAAAAGCGATCAGATACCCGATGATGCGCGCACGCAGATCGTGGAGTGCTTGCGCCAACTCATCCTCTTCCAAGACGATATAGGCGATACCAAGGTGCTTGTCGGGGTCACGGGTAACGGTATAGCAGTGTTGCGCATTGATGCTAAAGTGCTTGCCGAAATCCTCGGGCACACGTTCAAGCTCAGAGTAGATCGGCTTTCTCTTCTCATCAAAGTAGCCGACACCAAAACGACAATGCTTGAGTGAGCGCAGATACGCCAGACGCTCTTTCTCGCTCATCTCCTCATCACTCATCGCCTGCATCGCAATATCCGACGCCAAGCCTTTTGCCTGATACATCATCTCAAACTTCAACGCTTCGATGAGGGTGCGTTTGTTATTTTCAAAAAAGAGATAGCCGATGATCGCCAACAGAACAAATACGGAACCGAGATAGAGTGCCAAAAATCGTAGCAGTGACCTCTTTTCATACGATGTTAAAACGATACCCCTCTCCTTTGACAGTTTCGATATAGCGCTCACCAAGCAGGCGTCTAAGGTTTTTGATATAGGTGCGGATCGTAGCATAGGCAGGCGGCTCTTCGTCCGACCAGACATTTTCGATCAACTCGTCCGCCGAGACGATGCGACCGCGCTCTTTGAGAAAGTAAGCCAGTATCTGCGCCTCCTTTTGGCGCATCTGTATCGCGCCATCAGGTGTATGCAACAGATGTGCCTTAACCTCGAAACGCAGATCGCCGATCTGCACCTCCTCTTCTATGCGGCGTATCTTCTCTATATGTGCGATACGCGCACCGAGCTCTTCGAGCTCAAAGGGCTTCTTAAGGTAATCATCCGCCCCTATCTCAAAGCCGCGCTTCAAATCCTCCACGCTATGTAAAGAGGTGATGTAGAGGGCGGGAGTGGTGTTACCTATCTCACGCAGATAAGCCAGCAACTCGAAACCGTCCACCGATGGGACATTGACATCAAGTAGCAGCATATCGTAGCGATCGCTTCCGATCGCATCCAGTGCCACTTCACCATCTTCAAAACAGTCAACCTCGTGCCCCTGCTCTACAAGATACTCTTCGA
>JALWQQ010000040.1 GCA_027083075.1 Campylobacteraceae bacterium | reverse complement strand
ATCTACTCGGTGCCGCGCCTCTCGCCTTTCCTCTTCGACTACTACGGAAGATACGGCGGGTTTGCCTACGGAAGCGATGTGGTACAAGAGACGTGCAAACTTTTTATAGAGACGGACGAGAAAGGAAAGATAGTCAAATGGGGCTCCAGAGGCAACGCCTGCAGGGCTTAGAGCTCCTCGTCAACGATAATAATATCGTACTGCTTTCGCTTGGCGACGATCGCCTTGCCGGGCTGCACCAAACCGTTACGATTGATGCAGCTTAACTCTTCACGCAGACGATCGATCTCCTCTTGCATCTCGTTGATCTGCTCCTTGAGACGCAAAATGATATCCACACCTGCTAAGTTGACCCCCAACTGCCTTGTTAGGCGCAAAATAAGCTTCATTCTGTCGATATTGCGCTGCGAGTAGAGGCGCATTCGCCCTTGCGTACGCGAAGGAGTAATCAACCCTTCGCGCTCATACTGTCGAAGGGTTTGCGGATGGATGTTGAGCATGTTGGCAACGACCGAGATAGGATAAACCGCTTCATCGTAACTGTGCATCGATCACTCCTTTTATAGCTTCTCTTCGCAGATCTTTTTCAGTTCCGGATCCAAACTATCGACATCGGGCAAGATGACGTTAGCTATCAGATAGAGATCGCCTCGCACCCCTGTCTTTCTATCGGGAACACCCTTCTCTTTGAGGCGAAATTTCTGACCGTTCTTTGTGTTTCTCGGTACTTTGAGCGTCACCTTCTTCTCGGGTGTATCGACTTCGATCTTGCCGCCGAAGAGCGCGGTTTTCAAGGGGATCTCGATCTCTTTGTAAAGATGATTGCCTTTTCTTTCGTATTCGGGCGAATCGGCGACTTCAACTTCGATATAGAGGTCACCCTTATGCCCCTTGTAGCTTTTGCCCTTACCCCTGACACGCAACTTCTCGCCGCTCTTGATACCGGCGGGGATTTTGATGTCGAAGTTTTGCCCGTCAACCGAGATGTTGTACTTACCGCCTTTCACCGCAGTCATAAAGGGTACGGTGATCTTCGCACGCACATCCAGATCGGGCGGTACGTCAAAGCCGCCACCGAACCCACCGCCAAAGCCACCGAACCCGCCGCCAAAGCCACCAAAACCGCCACTACGTCGCGAATGTCCACCGCCGAAACCGCCCCCGGCACCGAACATCTGCCTTAAAAGCTCTTCAAGGTCGATATCGGCGCCTTGACCTCGTGCAAAATCTTGGAAGCTTTGACCGCCGAACATCTGATCGCCGAATTGGTCGTATTTGGCTTTCTTTTCGGGATCCGAGAGCACCTCGTAGGCTGCGTTTATCTCTTTGAACTTCTCTTGTGCGTCGGGGTCTTTGTTGATATCGGGGTGATATTTGCGTGCCAGCTTACGATAGGCCTTTTTGATCTCTTCTGCCGATGCATTTTCGCTGACACCAAGTGTTTCGTATAGACTCTTTGCCATTGTCGTACCTCTACTTTTAGTCTCATTGACTAAAGTTTTGAGGGATTATATCAAAAAAATTTAGTCATTGTCAATCAAGTTTTTGCCTGATTAGTGCAAGAAGTGACGCACACCGGTAAAGTAGAGTGCGATACCGTGCTCGTTCGCCGCCTCGATCACCTCCTCATCTCGGATAGAACCGCCCGGCTCGATGATGGCGCTCACACCCGCCGCCGCGGCTGCATCGACCGAATCGCGGAAGGGGAAGAAGGCCTCGCTTGCCATCGCCGCACCGGTAACGTCAAGTCCCATCTCTTTGGCTTTTTTGAGTGCGCACTGCGCCGCATCGACCCGACTCGTCATGCCCATGCCGACCGCTACCATCGCGCCGTTTTTGACATAGACGACGCAGTTGGACTTCGTCAGTCCCGCTACCTTCCATGCGATCTCAAGGTCTTCAAGCTCTTGTGCGCTTGCCGCCTTTTGAGACATCTGCTTAGCACCCGAAACCTCGTTGTCGCAGATACAGTCGCTGTTTTGGAAGACAAAGCCCCCTTCGATATGCTTGAAGTCGTAACGATCTTTAGGGTTGCGCAGGCGCGTACCGCCTTGCGC
>JALWQQ010000039.1 GCA_027083075.1 Campylobacteraceae bacterium | reverse complement strand
CTATAAGCCCGTCACCCTGCACATACGCATCGAAGGCTACGGCTATCCGCCGCTTGTGCACAAGCTGCTGCCGCCGATCGACGGCGTAACGCGCTTTAGCGAAGCGCCAAAACTCAAAAGCATCAAAGAGAAAGATCTTATCCGATACAGCGCCGACTACCTTATCGCACTCTCCGCTTCACACGACTTTCGCATCCCTGCGCGTACCCTGCACGCCTTCGATCCCAAAAAAGAGCGTAGCTACACCCTTACCGTTCCCGAACGGCATATCACCGTCAAACGCGCCGATGTTGCCACCTTGCGCAACGAAGGGATCGTCGATACCACAAATACACCGCCGCACTTTCGATTTGATTGGGATGCACTCTATCGTATAGTGAGCTATCTCGCCGCCTTTGTCGCGGGATGGCTGAGCGCATCGTTCTACCCCGCACTGCGGCGCAAGCGTCGTGAGGCACGCCTACAAGACCCGCTTGCCGAAAAGATCGAAGCGTGTAATGAGCCTAAAAAGTTAGCTGCACTTCTCTTTGCTTCGCGCAATACGTCGCTACAACGCCTTGGCGGCAGGCTTGCCGATGCGCTTGATGTACAAGCGTCCGTTTCGCTCAAAGCCTATAAAAAAGAGGCGTTATCACTGCTACAAAAGGAAAAGAGATGATAGAGAGACTCAAAGCCGAGATCGCCAAAGAGGTCGTCGGACAAGCCACACTCATCGACGCGCTACTCATCGCGCTGCTAAGTGAAGGCAATATCTTGCTCGAAGGTGTACCGGGACTTGCCAAGACCACCACCGTCAAAGCGTTGGCAAAGGCGTCGGGTCTATCCTTTGGCAGGGTGCAGTTTACGCCCGATCTTTTACCTTCGGACATCATCGGCGCGCAGATCTACAACCCCCAAACCCACACTTTTTCGGTCAAAAAAGGCCCTATCTTTACCAACCTTCTGTTAGCCGATGAGATCAATCGAGCCCCCGCCAAGGTACAATCCGCACTCTTAGAGGCAATGCAAGAGCGCCAAGTGACGATAGGCGAAGAGAGCTTTGCGCTTCCGGAGCCCTTTATGGTCTTAGCGACCCAAAACCCGATCGAGCAAGAGGGGGTCTATCCGCTGCCCGAAGCGCAACTCGATCGCTTTATGATGAAGGTACTCGTTAAGCACAATAGCGAAGATGAAGAGCTGCGCATCATGCAACTTGCCGCCAATAAGGCGTTCGAGAGTGCTACACCCGTGATCGACAGCGAAACGCTACTACGGATGCAAGCACAGGTGCGCGCCATCCATGTTGACGAGGCAGTCTCTCGCTATATCGTCTCGCTTGTTGCCGCAAGTCGCGATCCCCGAAAACACGGGCTTGAAGCGTGGCAGTCGCTTGTGCGCTACGGTGCAAGCCCGCGCGCCTCTATCGATCTCTACAAGGCGGCGAAGGCACACGCCTATATCGCCGGACGCGACCACGTCAGACCCGAAGATATTGCGGTAACCCTCTTTGATGTGCTACGCCACCGCATTGCGATGAGCTACGAAGCACGCGCACAAAAGCTTACAAGCGATGATTTCATCGCTGCCATCCTCGAAGAGACACCGATACCATGATCCAAAAATCACAGATCCCTTTCGAGGCGTTACGGCTACGTGCCAAGTCGAAGGTACACACCCTCTTTAGCGGCGAAAGCCTCTCAAAATACTACGGTGAAGGTAGCGAATTTGCCGAACTGCGCGACTACCATCAGGGCGATGATGTGCGTCGCATCAATTGGCTTGCCACAGCCCGCGCGCAGCGTCCTAAGCTCAATCTTCACTATGCTGACAAAGAGATCTCCGTCGCCATCGCCGCCTACGCCGATGCCACGATGCACTTTGGTACAAGCGGATTTCAGGCACTAAGCGCCTACACCATGCTACTGATCGGCTATGCGGCGCTACATCGCAACCATTCACTTTCGATCACACTACGCACAAGCGACCGCACCCGCCATTTTGCTTTCTCTAAAGAGGAGTCGCCCCTCGTAGAGGCGGCGCAAAGCCTCTATGCGTATGATGATCTTGGTAAAGCGGTAGAGATGC
>JALWQQ010000038.1 GCA_027083075.1 Campylobacteraceae bacterium | reverse complement strand
TAACGGTTAAAATTATACCCAAATCTCGAAAGAGGATTCTTTGCATTTGCGTTGTGCTCGCGTTTACGGGGTTTGCAGAAAATTTGAGTCGCACTTGGAAGGTGCGGCGATGGTTTTATGCGAAGTGCGTGAATGCGATGATAATGCAAAGTCATGAATCTCTATTGAGAGATTTGGGTTACAGCCAAGCAAGCTAAGTGAGAGTCATCATGTTTGAAGAATTTTGCGATTTTTTGTGTAACAAGACCAAGCGATTTATCACTGTTGAGATCAATCCGCCGCACGGCGCCTCTATCGCGCCTATCATCGAAGCGATACGCAAGACCGACCTGCCTAAAAAAGTGAGCGGTTTTTCGTGCACCGACAATCCGTTGGCAAAACTCAAGATGAGTGCTGTACTCTCCGCCATCAAGGTACAACAGGCTTTCGGCAAACCCGTGCTGGCGACGATGAGTATGCGGGATAAGAACAAGCTCTCTTTGCAAAGTTCGCTTTTGGGTGCTAACGACTTCGATCTGCGTTGCATCTTGGCGCTTACGGGCGATCCTGCGAAGTTTTCCGATCAACCCGAAGTCAAAGGGGTGCTTGAGCGCGACTCGACACTCCTACTTAGTATCATCTATCATCTCAATAACGGTGTGGACTATTCGGGAAAGGCGCTTGATCCCGCACCGAAGCCGATCTACCCCTTTGCGGTGAGCAATGCGCACGCAAAAGATATGAAGAAGCTACAAAAACGGATGCTCAAAAAGCTCAACTACGGCGCGCGTGCCATCATCACACAGCCGGTCTATGACCCTGAAAATGCCAAACAGCTTCTGTCCCTCTTTGAAGAGGCGAAAGAGATGAGCATACGCGAAACGGCAAAAGAGGCGCAGCTGGTCTTGGGGCAGTTTCCGATCGTGCGCGCCAAAACCGCCAACTTCATAGACGACAAGGTTCCGGGCATCCAAGTACCCAAAGCGATCATCGATGAGATGAATCTGGCGGCAATGGACGGAGATGCGAAAGAGTACGAAGTGGGCTTTGCGCTCTCAAAGCGCATCTTTGACGAGATGATGAAGCTGCACGGCAAAGTGCATCTGATGACACACAACCGCTTTGAGCTTTGTGACAAGCTTATCGATTAGAAGTCGTCGTCAAAATCGTCATCCTCTTCGAACTGACGATCAAGCGCCGCCTCTTTTTCGGCTGCCAACTGCTGATCTGTTAGCACCATCTCATGCAAAAACTCACCGAAGAAGGTTTTAGGCTCGCTTTTGGCAAGGAAAAAGTAGATCCCGACGATCAGTGCGATACCGGTTGCCGAGGCGATCAATGCCTGCACCGGGGTAAACTGCTGCACGGGATCTTTACGCTTAATCTCGCATGCACCGCCGGGGCAAAGCTGCGGCGCTTCGCGTACGATCCATCGGTAGATATAGCAGCCGATACAGATACCGAATGCAGACTCGAAAAAGGAGAGCGCCAAGCAAAGCAGGCAGAGCAACACCTTATAAAAAGAGATATCCCAGTGAAGCACGAACCACTGCATCAGCGGTATCAAGATAAGCCAGCCGATCGTCCATGCAAAGCGTTTTTGCAAGCCACCGACATACTCGGGCGTTTGGTTGCGCACAAAAAAGCGCGCCAGTAACAGTAATGGCGAATAGCGCGGCGTAAAGAGGCGGATCGTAAAGTCAGCGAACAAAAAAGCAAGATAGACGCGCGCGACGATGGTATGGTTAAAGCCTATCGCTACAAAAACAACGACAAGCCCAAGCATAAACATAATACCTGCAGCCGCCCGCGTCTCGCGCTCGTTCATGACCGTGACGTTGTAGCCGGGCACCCTTACGCCATAATCGAAAAAGAAGCGCTTGAGATCCAAAGCTTTTCCTTGTACCGTTTTGGGGTGGACATTGTAACCAATTATAGTTAATCACACCACCTACAGAACTGTGGCTGCTATCGTCATTACGGCATAGCGTAGCGCTTTTGCGATAAAGACAATCGCCATAAAGCGCTTGAGCTCATAATGCAAAAATCCGGCAACCAATGTGATAGGATCACCTACGATCGGCATCCAGCTGAG
>JALWQQ010000037.1 GCA_027083075.1 Campylobacteraceae bacterium | reverse complement strand
CCTCAACTACTCCGCCGGCGATGCGGCACTCCTGCACGCCGTCAAGACAACAGGGATTCGCCATGTGGTCACCAGCGAGCGTTTTGTGACGCGTCTTGGTGCCAAAGGCTTCGATCTTAGCGCACTCTTTTCGCATGTCACAAAAGTAGAAGTCGAAAGCCTCAAAGGGCGCATCGGCAAGCTTGAGACGATCGTTTACGGCACAGCATTGACGCTACTGCCGCATGCACTGCTCAAAGCGCTCTTCATTACGCCGCGCGCTAACGACCAAGAAGCGGCGATCCTCTTCTCCAGCGGAAGCGAAGGCAATCCCAAAGGCATTGTACTCACCCATCGCAATATCATGGGCAACATCAAGCAGATCGTCACCGTACTCAACCCGAGCGACGAAGATCGCATCCTTGCGACATTGCCCACCTTCCACTCCTTTGGCTTGACCGTCACGACCCTACTACCGCTGATCGAGGCGATCCCCTCCTTTGCCCACCCCGATCCGACCGACGGCTACGGCATCGGCAAACTTGCCGCCAAATACCGCGCGACGATCCTCTGTGCCACGGCTACCTTCTTGCGCCTCTATACGCGTAACCGCAAGCTTCTTCCGCTGATGTTCGAAGATCTGCGCTATGTGATCGCCGGCGCGGAAAAACTGCCCGAAGAGGTGCGCAGCGCCTTTAAAGCGAAGTTCGGCAAGGAGATCTACGAAGGCTACGGTGCGACGGAAACCACCCCTGTAGCCACGGTCAATCTGCCCGATCGCTTGATAGTAGACGACTGGAAGGTGCAGGTGGGAAACAAACCCGGCACGGTAGGACTCCCTGTTCCGGGAAGTGCAATACGCATCGTCGATCCGGAGAGCTTCGAGACGCTGCCGATCGGCGAAGAGGGGATGATCCTCATCGGCGGCACGCAGATCATGCAAGGCTACCTCAAAGATCCCGAAAAGACCGCTTCGGTCATCAAGGAGATCGACGGAATTCGCTGGTATGTGACGGGGGACAAAGGGCGCTTGGACGAGGACGGCTTTCTTACCATTGTCGATCGCTATAGCCGCTTTGCCAAGATCGGCGGCGAGATGGTGAGTCTAGGGATGGTAGAGCAGGAGATCGGCAAGATACTTGAAGCCGATGAGAAGATCGCCGTCACCGCGATCCCCGATGCCAAAAAGGGCGAAGCGATCGTCTTGCTCTTCGAAGGTTCGCGCGACATCGAAGAGCTAATGGCGCAGATCGGCACACTGGGGCTTAACCCGCTCTATGTACCCTCCAAAGCCTACAAAGTCGATGCCTTGCCGGTACTTGGTACGGGCAAAGCCGATTTCAAAGGGGCAAAAAAGTTGGCGCAGGAGCTTAGCGATGGAAAACAATAAGAAGATAAACAACGAACACACAACACTGCAAGAGCATATGCAAGGACGCAGATATCGCTACCTCTGGTCGCTGCTCTTTTGGTTGCACCTGCCGCTAACGATAGCGGTACTCTTTGTGACTGTTGCTCTTGCGAAAGATTCCATCATATGGCTGATTGCTTTTGTTGTCTTGGGGATCTTTGCTTATAGTGCCAAGCTCTACACAAAAGGCGAAGATGCCAAGGCGATCTTCTTAACATTCGGCAGTGTACTCTTGGGCTTCTTTGCACTCTTTGCCGCTTGCATCCAAGATTTTTCGAGGGTGCACTAAGCATGACACCGCATCTTGTCTTCGATCTTTTGGCGTATCTAGGCGCCTTGCTTGTTGCAAAGGTTGCAATCAAAGAGAGGTATCGCTTTGAAAACGAGAGACTCAAGTGGCACTACTACACCGCCCTTGTCGTCGGTTTCGTTGCAGGTGCGGTGCTACTAAGCATACTCAACAACACCCTCTCACTCGGCAAGCTCTATGTAGGCAAATCGATCCTGGGCGCGATAGCGGGTGCGATCGTAGCGGCAGAGCTTTTTAAACGACGCTACGGCATCCGAGGCTCTACGGGCGCCTATTTCGTCCCCTCTTTGGCGCTCGGTATTGCCGTCGGGCGCATCGGCTGTTTTCTGACGGGGTTGAAGGATTTTACCTACGGTATCCCGACCGATCTGCCGTGGGGTGTGGATTTTGGCGACGGGGTGACGCGCCACCCCGTACAGCTCTACGAGAGTGCGGCGATGTCGGGGTTTTTTCTCTTTTCGCTTTGGCTCTATCGTCACAAAAAAGAACGCTTTGAGCAAAAGGGCTTTTACTACTTTGTGCTTTTCTATGGCGCGCAACGCTTTGTCTGGGAGTTTTTGAAGCCCTATGTCACGGTGGCATTTGGGCTCAATCTCTTTCAGATCGTCTCTATCGCATTGATGCTTTATGCGGCGAGTTATCTCAAAAGGAGTGCACATGGCACACTATACACAAAAGTATGATCTCTTCTTAGGCGCAACGCAGAGCTTTTGTCACCGCTGCGGCAATTTGAAGCGTCTAATCGATGCGCATATTGTCAGCAGAGCGGATGAGGTCTATCTACGCAAGTTTTGCCCCAAATGCGGCGAGTCGATGGTGATGATCTCGGATGATCTCGATTACTACAAACGATGCGACGACTATCTCAAAAAGCCCGACCTGCCCGAACGAGCGCTTACCAAAGTCGTGCAAGGCTGCCCCTTTGACTGCGGGGTCTGTCCACAACACCAAAACCACCCCTGTCTGGCGCTCTTCAACATCACCGACGAGTGCAATATGAAGTGTCGTATCTGCTATCATCGCAGCGAACCCGGAGCGGGCAACCACCGCAGCATGGAGGAGATCGCGCAGATGTTAGAGACACTACTCAAAGTCGAGAGCGAACCCGATCTGATTCAGGTCACGGGAGGCGAACCCACCACCCACCCGCAGATCATCGAGATACTACGCTATCTCAAAGCCTCGCCCGTGCGCCATCTGATGCTCAACACCAACGGTATCCGCATCGCGCAAGAGGAAGGGTTTGTGCACGCACTCAAAAAGCTTGGCGGAGGCTTTGAGGTCTATTTGCAATTCGACTCTCTGCGCACAGAGGCGCTCAAAGATATCCGTGCGCAAGATATGCGCTCGATACGACTTAAAGCGTTGGAAGCATTGGAGAAAGCCGATATCTCTACCACTTTGGTCTGTGTCGTCAAAAAAGGGGTCAATGACGACGAGATAAGCGAAATCATCGACTTTGCCGGAGGCTACCGCTGTGTACGCGGCGTGGTCTTTCAGCCCGTACAGGAGGCGGGACGCATCGAGGCGGAGGGGGCGTTTCGCATCACGCTTAGCGAGATTCGTCGGCGCATCATAGAGGATGACAGCAACCCTTTCGAAGATGCCGACATGATCCCTCTGCCGTGCGATCCGCATAAGATCTGTGTCGGGTATGCCGCCAAGCGGATGAAAGAGCAAAACGGCAAAGCCTACGCCGAGCTCTATCCCGTCACTGGCAAGATCCCTAAAGAGGCGATTACCCAACAAAAAGGCACGGTAGCCTTCGAGCAAGACAGGCAATTTGTCCGAAGCGTAGTAGAGACCGTAAGTCTCGATACCGCGATGGGCGAAGCGATTGTCGGTGATAAGATCAAGCAAAAACTCTTTTGCTGTTGGCCGAGTTTCCTTGCGCCACAAGAGATGGGCTACGAGCATGTCTTTCGCATCGTCATCATGGAGTTTAGCGACATCTATAATTTTGATGCGATCAACATCAAACGAGAATGCAACTTCATGATCGAACCAAACCGCGCAATCCCCTTTAGTACCTACAATATGGGGATCGCGTTTTCGCAGTGAGTAAGCTGCAAGCATCTTTAAGCTACAATACGCGCAATAAGATAGGCAAATTTTCTCGAAAGGGAGACAATGATCTTTATCGATGATGTTAGAGCGGACGAAGTATTGGATAGTCGCGGAAACCCGACGGTACGCGCGACGGTGAGCCTCAGCGACGGAACCGTAGCGAGTGCGATCGTGCCCAGCGGCGCGAGTACCGGCAAGCGCGAGGCGCTGGAGCTACGCGACGGTGGTGATCGCTTCATGGGTAAGGGTGTACGCAAAGCGTGTGAAAATGTCAACGGCGCGATCAACGATGCACTGATCGGCATGAGCCCCTTTAACCAAGCCGAAGTCGATGTGACGATGAAACAACTTGACGGCACACACAACTACGGCAACCTCGGCGCCAATGCGGTACTCGGCGTTTCGATGGCAGTAGCGCGCGCAGCGGCACAAAGTCTTAAAATGCCGCTCTATCGCTATCTCGGCGGTGCCAATGCCGTCACGATGCCTGTACCGATGCTCAACATCATCAACGGCGGTGAGCATGCGAACAACTCGGTCGATTTTCAAGAGTATATGATCATGCCGGTCGGTTTCGATCGCTTTAGCGAAGGATTGCGCGCCTCTGCAGAGGTCTATCACCATCTTAAAAAGATCATCGACGGTATGGGCGAGAGTACGGCGGTAGGTGACGAGGGCGGTTTTGCACCCAACCTCAAGTCCAACGAGGAGCCGATTCGGGTCATCATGCAGGCGATCGAAGCGGCGGGCTACAAGCCGGGCGAGCAGATCGTGCTTGCACTCGATGTCGCCGCCAGCGAACTGGTCGATGAAGCGGGCAATTACCTGCTTAAGTCCGAAAACCGTACGCTAAGCAGTGCGGAGCTTACGGCATACTACGAAGCACTTTGTGCCAAATATCCGATCGTATCGATCGAAGATGGACTCAGTGAAGACGATTGGGAGGGGTGGAAAACCCTTACTGCAACATTGGGCGATAAGGTACAGTTGGTCGGCGACGATCTCTTTGTAACCAATGTCGAGATCCTTACCGAAGGGATCGAGAAGGGTGTCGGAAACGCTATCTTGATCAAGCCCAACCAGATCGGTACCGTCAGCGAAACGATGCAAACGGTGCGCTTGGCACAGCGCAACGGTTATCGCTGCGTGATGAGCCACCGCTCCGGTGAGAGCGAAGATACCTTTATCGCCGACTTTGCCGTTGCACTCAACACCGGCGAGATCAAAACAGGATCGACGGCACGAAGCGACCGCATTGCCAAATACAATAGACTGCTTGCCATCGAAAGCGAGTTGGGGCAGTTCGAATACCTCGGTAATAGGCTCTTTCGATCGTAGCGATGAACGGCACTATCGCGGGACTTTCGCTTAAAACTTTTCTTTTCGGGGTAGCGGTACTCTTGTTTTTGGGCATTTATGTCGGTATAGTACTGTTTGGAGAAAACTCTCTACCGGTGCTCAACAGATTGCAAACCGAAAAGGCGACACTGATCGCAGAGCGCCACAAGCTCAGAGAGGAGAACAGGCGGCTGCAAAAGCGCTACTTTGAGCTCAAACAACTCATACCGGAGGAGGAGAGATGAGATACAAAGAAACCGCAAGTCTTCTTTTGGCGATAGCGACAAGCACACTTTTGGCGGAACAGAGCCCCTTTGATCTGCAAAGCAACCTACAAAAAATCGAACGCGATCAACAGATGATACTCGAAGCATTAAAATCGGAAACGCCTGATGAAGATGAGTTTGGACTTGAAGCGGTGACCTCTTCAACGCAAACCAAGCAAAGAACCGATCAAACGCTAAACAATACGTCCTCTCAAACAACGACGATTGAGCGAACGAGCCAGCCATCGATACCAAGCACAGAAATTGCACAAAAAGAGATGACAAAAAGCTCGACACCGCCAAAAAAACAAAGCAAGGCACCCGAAAAAGGCAAGACGAGTACATTACGACAAGATACAACTCAAAAAAAAGAGATCAAAGCCGCCATCGATAGACTCAATGGTATCTTGGATAAAAAAAGTACGAAACCGGATCATAAAAAAGTGCAAACCCCCCCTCGGTCAAAAAGAAGTGATAGCACCAAATCCGATACGACAATAAAAAAAGCCCTCCGCGAAGCAATCCGAGCGGTAGAGTAGTGCACTTACCTCTTTCTTGTCAAAACACCGATTATGACCATTACGAAAAGTACCTCCAAGATACTTCCCAATATCAATTGGTAATAAGGCGTCCTTTGCATCAGTCCGTTTTCATAGCCGATTGTTGCTACCGCCACCAAGAGTGTCAGCGGCATCGAAAGCGCCAGCCCGCTCAACAGCGCCTGCCTAGCGCCGTGAAGATTTTGCAACATTGAAGCCGCTAAGATGCGTGCTAAGATGGCGAGTAGTGCTATCAATACGCCTCCACTAACGATTTGCGGGATCATAAGCGCCCTCAGATCAAAAGAGGCACCGACATGGATAAAAAAGAGCGGTACCAAAAAGCCGAAGCCCAAGGCGCTCATCTTCTCTTCCAACTTCTTTTCATGATGAAAAAAGGAAGAGATAGCCGCACCCGCGATGAAAGCCCCCAGTGCCAACTCCAGACCAAGCGCCAGCATCACCGCAATCATCAAGAAAAAAAGTGCCATTGCCATACGTATATCTTGTTCGGCGGTATCGCTTCTCGGGATCAAAATCGTTTTGAGTTCAGGATACCACCAAAAGAGCAGATGAAGCAGACGATAAGCGCCTATAATTACGATAAAAAAGAGTATCAAAAGCCCTATCTTGAGCATAAGGTGCAACAGGTCGTTCTCTACCGAATAGACATCAAACACCGTGAGTGCCGCAACGCTGAGCACTTCACCCATCACGCCGACGATCACGGCGGTCTTGAGCCACGCCTCCTCTTTGCCGTAACTCTTTGTCAGGGTCGCCACCATCCCCACCGAGATCAACGGCATAGAGACGATCACGACAGGATGCAAAGAAAAGAGCACTCCGAAGAGGATCGAAAATAACGTCATGGCGCCCAAAAAAAGTATACTGCTTTGCAATACCGCTGAAGAGCTACGACGAATCTCTCTAAGGTTCACCTCCATGCCCGCCAAAAACATCAGATACAAGAAGCCCACTTCGGCAATCAGATCAAAGTAGCGATCGCTCTGCAATAAACCCATATATGCGCTTAGCGCACCCAGAAGCATCTCTACGACGACAGTAGGCAGGCGCAACCTTCTTGCCAGAAAGGGGCTCAACCACAACAGAACCGGAAGCAGCACCAAAAGCGTAAGATCAGAGTGCATCGCAGCGTTCCACCACTTCGTAACCCAAGTCGCGCAGGAGCGCACGATCGCGATCGGGAGCCTCTCCCGGTGTCGTGAGATAGTTGCCGATCACGATAGCGTTGGCACCCGCCTCAAACATTTCGCGCTCATGCCCGCCAAAGAGCAACTCTCGTCCACCCGCTACCATCACCAAGCGCTCTTTTCCCGCCTTGGCGCGCACGGCACGAATGATCTCTACGGCACGTTCACGCCCAACACTACGCGCTTTGATCGGCAGTGCGGGATTGGGGTGATAAAAGTTGATCGGTATAGACTCGGGCTCAAGCGACAAAATGGCGTCGATGAGCGCCTCTTGGTCCGACGCGCTCTCTTCCATACCGAATATCCCGCCGCTGCAGAGCCAAAGCCCCACTTCCTTTGCATTGAGGCAGGTTCGGTAGCGCTCTTGCCAACTGTGGGTTGTACAGATCTGCGGATAGTACGCCTCGCTTGTCTCTAAGTTGTGGTTGTAACTATCGATGCCGTGCGCCTTTAGGTAGCGCAACTGCTCAAGCGTTGCCGTACCGTTGCAGGCGATGAGCTTCAATCCCTCTACTTCTCGCTTGATCGCTTGCGCGGCGCGTGCCACATAGTCGGTCTTCTTCTCATCCAACCCCTTGCCTGCCGTCACCAAACAATACCCTACCGCACCGTTGGCGCGCGCCTCTTTCGCTTCGGCAACAATACGCTCTATAGGCTTGAAGGTGTAGCGCGCAATGTCGGCTTTATAGCGTACGCTCTGGGTGCAAAACTTGCAGTCCTCATTACAGCTGCCGCTGAGGATATTGTTGATAGCACACAAAAAGATCTGCTTACTCATGGGGCGATTATACCACAAGCTACGAGGCGTTCTCGGGCTTTACCTTGTGCTTGCACTTAAAGCACTCGTAGGTATCGCCCGATTTTAGGTGCTTAATGCCCATCATATAGCCACACTCGGGGCACTTGCGATCGGTCGGCTCGAAATTGGCGATAAACTTACACTTGGGGTAGTTGCCGCAGCCGAAAAACTTTCCGCGTCTGCCGCTTCGCTCCATCAGCGTACCGCCGCATTCGGGGCAAGGCACCTCAAGCGTCTTGGGTTTCTCAAGAGGCTTGGCATTTTTACACTTCGGGTAGGCACTGCATGCCAAGAACTTCCCGCGTCTGCCCTCCTTGATCACCATCGGCGAGCCGCACTTTTCGCACACCTCATCGCTCTTTTCGCTTGTCGGCTTCTCTTCGCCGCCGATATTTTCGGTGTACTTACACTTCGGAAAGGCGGAACAGGAGATAAACTCTCCATAACGCCCTTTGCGGATCACCAATTCCGCGCCGCACTGCGGGCACGCCTTGCCG
>JALWQQ010000036.1 GCA_027083075.1 Campylobacteraceae bacterium | reverse complement strand
AAGTGCACAGGGGGATCGATAAGAAAATGAAGCAAAAATTGATCGTTTATTTTCTTGAAAATAGAAAGATTCAGCCTCCCGAAATCCCGCTTTAACTCAAAAATTCAAATAAAAGCCTTCCGAAGGAAAGCAAACCGAAACCCTTCACTCTTCATTAAAAAAGATGGAGTCGAAGCTATACAGTTATCGGATAACGGATCGCGGATCACTGAATCCCTAATTTCTAACTTCTAATTTCTAATTTTTTCAGTTTCTCATCTCATAGATAAGCCACCCTACCCCCACAACTGCCACCACTACAATGATGACCAAAAGTGCGATATCCATGACCGTAAAGCCCATCTTATGCTCCTTTCGCTATGGTCTGCTCACGCAGCTGTCCGCAGGCTGCGGAGATATCTATGCCCTTTGATTCGCGTATCGTACAGAGTACCCCTTTGCTTAAGAGATACTCTTGAAAACGCACCATCGATGCTTCATCAGGTCGCTTAAATTCAGTGCCGGGATAGGGGTTGAAGTAGATAAGGTTGACCTTGGCTTTGATGCCGTCAAGCAATGCTACAAGCTTTTTTGCCGCCTTAAGATCATCATTGACATCTTTGATCATCAGATACTCGAAGAGTACCTTTTTTCGGGTATTGACAGGAAATCGACGCACCGCTTCGATGATAGAGGCGATGTTGTAGGCGCGATTGATCGGCATCAGTTTTTCGCGTAGCGCATCATCTACCGCATGCAGACTGATCGCCAGGTTGACACCAAGTTCCAGCTTTCCAAGTCGCGCGATTTTGTGACTCAGACCGGATGTGGAAATAGTCTGACGGTGGGGCGAAATCATCAACCCATCAGGGTCTTTCATGATCTTGATTGCTTGGGCAACTGCATCCAAATTGTCAAGCGGTTCGCCCATCCCCATAAAGACGATGTTGACACGGCGGTTGGCAGCGATACCGTTGTCTCTCTTGATGATCCTTACCTGCTCGACGATCTCGCCGGCGCTTAGGTTGCGCACAAAGCCCCCTTTGGCTGTCAAGCAAAAGGCGCACCCTACTTTACACCCTACTTGCGAAGAGATACAGATAGTATAGCGCTCATGGTGTTTTAGCGAACCGTCTTCATTATAGACTTTGGGCTTCATCAAAAGCAATACCGCCTCTACCGTATGGCCGTCGTGCAGCTCAAAGAGATATTTTCGACTCCCGTCTATCGAGTCTTGTACAGTGGCAATTTTGAGCGGCGCGATCTCAAAACGCTCCGATAGGTTTTCTTGCAGTGCCTTTGGAAGGTTTTTCATCTGCGAAAAATCCTCCACATAATGGTGATAGAGCCAATGAAAGATCTGCTTTATACGAAATTTCGGCTCTACCATTTCTGTTAACGCTGCTTGATCAAAGTCCTGTATAAACGGTTTCAAGAGAGATACCCCTTTTTCTGCAGATACGCTTCTAAGTTCCGCTTCGCCTCTTCGTGATTGGCAAGAAAATCTCGATGCGCATTGGCATCACAGTAGTTGCTAACCACAAAGATCCCCTCTACAGGAAGCCCGAATCGCTGTGCGATGCGCATCACGGCAAAGAATTCCATATTTTCCAGATCGATATTGTAGCGCAAATAGTGTTGCGCTATCGAAGTATCGGTAGTGATATAGTTTGAGCTGTTGACCGTAACAACTGTTTCACGTGAAACATCGGAGGGCAGCTCGGTGGCTATCTTGTTCTCTATCGGGCTGTAGCATCCCTGCCGAAAAAAGCAAGCCTCTAGCTGTGTCGCCGAAAAGGCGTGGCAGACCTCGAAAAGCTTGCGCCTACCATAGCTTCCCGCCGTGCCGACAAAGAGAAGCTTTTGTGGCCTCTCCTGCAGCGCCAATGCCGTAAGGTTGGAGGCGACATCGATCAGACCGATACCAATAGCACGCGCAAAAGGAAAGCTCTCGATCTCTCCGGCACAAAGGATCATCTACACCACACTTTAACATCGGCATTGAGCACGATCTTTGTTCGATCTTTGTGTGGTATCGGTGCTTCCGCCGTTTTGGTTGCCCTCATGGCTACAACAGGATATCCTCCGACAGGCGCATGAGAAAAGTCTATCTTCTTGAGTTTGCAAACTCTTTTTAATTCACGTGACATTTTGCGCACATAACGCTCGGTATCTTCAATGGCTCTGATCCTGAGCCGTTCAATGGCTGCCTGCTTTGTGCGCTCCGGATTGCGCCATGCTATTGAGTTGATCTGCATTCTCGTACCTTCCGGCTTTTGCTCGCTAAGTCGCGCCAAAAGCCGCGTCAAACGCTTGGCGTTCCTACTCTCGAGGCGATATGACACCGACCCTTGTACACCATCTTGATAACGCTTCCCGTTATCATAGTGAAAGCGCGGTGCTACCGAATAGTTGCCGCCCTCTATCTTTACCCCTTCCGCAAGGCGCTTGAGACTACCATCTATCTTACCAAGCGCAGAAAGCACCCCCGCCTCTTGGTGCCTGTCTACCTGAAACGAAACAGACGCTACAAGCGTATCAGGTTCTATCGTGCGTTCATAGTGGCGAGAAAAGTGTAGTTCAAAGGCAGCTGCCGTCACACCCAGCAGCACGATCGTCAAAAATACACGCATCACCCTCTCCTCGCTGTTTTAATTTGTCTAGGATTAGTATAGCGAAACTCTTCACTCATCACTAAACTCGGTTCCTCATTACTCATTTCTAGTTTCTAACTTCTAATTCTCTCTCACCGCAATGCCCTCATCGCGCAAATAGCGTTTCAATGCTGCGATCTCTATCTCGCGAAAGTGAAAGATAGAGGCTGCCAGCGCCGCATCGGCGCCTCCTTCGGTAAATGCCTCTTTGATGTGTGCCATCGTACCTGCACCGCCGCTTGCGATCACCGGTATCTCAACGATCTCGCTAATGCGACGATTGAGCACATTGTCATACCCTGCCTTAGTGCCATCGGCATCCATCGAAGTAACGAGCAACTCACCCGCGCCGCGTTCATACGCCTCTTTTGCCCAAGCGATCGCATCGATACCCGTATCGTTGCGCCCGCCGTGTGTAAAGATATGCCATCGATCCTCATCGACTCTTTTGGCATCGATCGCCACAACGATACATTGTGAGCCGAAGCGCTTCGCGCCCTCCTCTATAAATGCCGGGCGCTTGATGGCAGCCGAGTTGATGCTCACCTTATCGCATCCGACATCAAGTAGTGCATAGATATCTTCAAGCGTGCGGATACCGCCGCCGACCGTCAGGGGGATAAAGACCTCTTTGGCAACCTCTTTGACGGTCTCGACGATCGTCTTGCGCCCCTCGTGCGTCGCGGTGATATCCAAGAAGGTCAACTCATCCGCGCCCTCTTCATTGTAGCGCTTTGCCACCTCGACAGGATCGCCGGCATCGCGCAAGCCGACAAAATTTACCCCCTTGACCACCCTGCCGTTATCGACATCCAGGCAGGGAATGATCCGTTTTGCAAAATACTCCATGAGAAACCTGTTTAAGCTATTGTGATAAGATTATACGCAAAATTTGCCAAATCTCCCAAATCTCGAAGTAGGATTCTTTGCATTTGCGTTGTGCTCGCCTTTACGGGGTTTGCAGAAAATTTGAGTCGCACTTGGAAAGTGCGGCGATGATTTTATGCGAAGTCCGTGAGTGCGATGATAATGCAAAGGCATGAATTTCTATTTCGAGATTTGAGAATCTAAGAAAGATTAGTGTATGATAATTGACAATTTGGCGGAATTCGCCTCCAAACGATTCGGACAAAACTTTTTAAAAGACCATCGCTATATCGACCGGATCATCGAAGCGATGTCCGATGACTCCCTACCTATCGCGGAGATCGGGCCTGGCTTAGGTGATTTGACCGCATCGCTTTTGGCGACACGGCAGCATGTCACGGCATTTGAGGTAGATAAACGCCTCTGTGCACTTTTGGAAAAGCATTTTGAGAAAGAGCGCGATGCGGGACGTTTTGAACTGCATTGCGGCGATGTATTGGCGCATGAAGAGGGGCTTGTGCCTCTCAAAGAGCCCTATCGGCTGGTTTCAAACCTGCCCTACTATATCGCCACGCGCATCATACTCAAGGCGCTTCGAGACGAACGATGCAAAGAGATCATCGTTATGGTACAAAAAGAGGTTGCCGAAAAGTTTGCTGCACGCAGCGGCGAACGATCGTTTAGCGCACTTTCCGTTTTGGCGGAGAGCTGCGGCAAGGCGACACTGCTTTTTGAAGTACCGCCCGAAGCCTTCGTGCCCGCTCCGAAAGTGACTTCCGCCGTACTGCAGATAAAAAAGAGGCATCACCTACACGATAGAGGATTTGAAGATTTTTTAAAGACGGCATTTGCACAGCCGAGAAAAACATTGTTAAAAAATCTTAGTGCACGCTTTGAAAAGAGCAAGATCGAAACGATTTTCGAAACACTAACGCTCTCGACAAAGCTGCGACCTCATCAAGTCGAAACGGTGCAGTATCAAACACTCTATAGACTATTAAAGGGAGAAAGATTTTATGGAAGAGAATCGACAGGAACCGAAACAACAGACACAGACAAAAAACAACGAAACAAAAGCGGGGCGTGAGCGTAGACCCAATCCCTACCGCAACGGCGCTACAAGGGACGGAAATGCAAACCGAGGGCAAAACAGCGGACAGAGAAGGCGACCCCAAAATGGGGGACAACAAGGTCAAACGGTGAAAAATAACCGACATCGACACCCTTCGCAAGAGCGGAAAAACGGTAGCAACAACAACCGCAGGGGCAACAACAAGCGCAAAAACGTCACCACCGTGAGTGTGGAGATGCAACGGGCGATCGACGAGAACAATCGCGTGCAGGCTGCACGTATGAAACCGTGGAAAAAGATCGATCTTAACGCCAAAGGGCGCGTTCGCTTTACGCCTCTTGGCGGTTTGGGTGAGATCGGTGGCAATATGGCGGTGCTTGAGACCGAAACGACCGCGATCGTGATCGATGTGGGCATGAGCTTTCCGGATGAGACGATGCACGGGGTCGATATCTTAATACCCGACTTTAGCTACCTGCACCAGATCAAGGACAAGATCAAAGCGATTGTGATTACACACGGACATGAAGATCATATCGGTGCGATGCCCTATCTCTTTAAAGAGCTAAAATTTCCCATCTACGGCACACCGCTTGCCTTGGCGATGATCGAAAACAAGTTCAAAGAGCATGGACTCTCTGCAGACGCCAAGTATTTCAACTTCGTCATCAAGCGCAAGCAGTATCAAATCGGCGACTTAAAGATAGAGTGGATTCACAACACCCACTCTATCATCGATGCGTGCTCTTTGGCGATCGAAACGCCGATCGGCACGCTCTTTCACACGGCAGATTTCAAGGTAGACCATACGCCGGTAGATGGGTTGACAATGGATCTGCATCGTGTTGCCCACTATGGTGAGAAGGGTATCTTGTGCCTCTTTTCAGACTCGACAAATTCGCACAATCCCGGCTTTACCAAAAGCGAAAAGGCAGTAGGCAAAACCTTCGATCAACTTTTTGAAATGGCAAAGGGCAGGGTGATCATGTCCACCTTCTCTTCCAATGTCCACCGCATCTTTCAGGCAATGGAACGCGGCGTAAGACACAACCGCAAGATCTGCATCATCGGTCGTTCGATGGAGCGCAATGTCGAGACTACCCGCGCACTCGGCTATGTCGATATCGAAGATAAACACTTCATCGACGTACACGAAGTGAGCAAATATCCTGATCACGAGATACTGATCGTCACTACCGGATCGCAAGGTGAAACGATGGCGGCACTGAACCGTATGGCAAGCGACGAGCATCGCCACATCAAGCTCAAGCCGACCGATACCGTGATCATCTCCGCCTCCGCCATTCCCGGCAACGAAGCGAGTGTCTCAAAACTGATGAATCTCTTGCTTAAAGCGGGCGTAACCGTACGCTACAAAGAGTTTAGCGATATTCACGTCTCGGGACACGCGGCACAAGAGGAGCAAAAACTACTCTTGCGTCTAACGCAACCTAAGTTCTTTTTACCTGTCCACGGCGAATATAACCATATCGCTGCACACGCTAGAACTGCCGTAGAATGTGGCGTAGACGAGCGCAATATCCTTCTGATGAGCGACGGCGATCAGATAGAGATCACCCCCAAATATATCAAGAAGGTTAAGACGGTCAAGAGCGGCAAGAAGTACATCGACAACCAAAACAACGCCTTGATTGAAAACGATGTGGTACTTGACAGACAAAAACTTGCCGAAGAGGGGATCATCAACATCATTGCACAAATCAGCGCACAAAACCATAAACTGCTTGGCAACCCCGTTGTTACGACCTTCGGTATCATTCCCGACAAAGAGGATAGGCGCTTTGCCAAAGAGGTCAAGGATCTGCTTGAAAATATGCTGCTTAACATGAAAAAAGAGCTCACACCCGATCATAGCTTCTTTGAAAACGAGATACGCAACGTCATCCGCAAACATATCATTCGTACGAAAAAGCGCTATCCATTGATCATTCCTACCGTCTTCCTTGTCTAACGCTACTCGCCCTTCGGGAGGCGCGAAATCTTTAATCTTTTTTGATTATAATATTTTGAAGACGCACTGTCGCGATCACCGCCAAGGGGACAAAGAATGAGAAAAATCGCTTGGGCACTTTTGGCGCTTTTGTTGCTTATCATTATCTGCGTAAGTAGCAAAGTGGACAAAATCCATCTTGCCAAAAGGGGCAATGAAACTGCGGCTCATCATGCCGCGCTCACGGTAACGGATCACACGCAAGTGGCATTCGACATCTACCAAAAGGGCAACAAACACTATACGATGCACTCGCTTCTGCAAAATGGCGCGCAAGGCGAGAAGCTACGCCAAAGCTTTGTAAAAAGCGGGGCTACACTAAACATAGAGCGCAGTCACACGGATGAAACGCTCGAAGGCAAAGAGGCGATCACACTCACAACGCGCGTCATTCCGCTCTTTGTCGAACATTTTGAGAACGGACATATCTCTTATCACCACGGGCTCTTTCTCATCGAAGGAGTAGCCGATAGCTACGATACAAAGCGAAAGCTTCAGAGCCTGCTTGCCAATAGCACCGTACAAAGTAGAGATTTGAGCACCATTAAACCGCCCAAGCCAAATGCCTTTACCGTCCGAAAAACCGGTAGCGGCGTCATGGACATCGTCGGCATTTTCGACAGCAAAAAGAGCGTAACGCCGCTACTTGATCAAGGGATCGCCTATGCGCGTAAAGATATCCGCTATGCCAAAGATCGAAACGAAAACGGCGCCACTGCTGCAGCTGGCACACTACTTAAACATCTAAACCGTGCATTTACCAAAGGGGAGCTCGGATGTAAGGCGGGCAAGCTCTATCTGCACGGATACGTCAAAGACGAAGCGGCACTACAGGCGGTGCAAAAAGCGATCGCCGCACTCAAGGTGCCGGTCGAAGCCAAACTGATGCTCGATCCCGAGCTCTTGCGCAAGCGAAAAGAGGCCCAAGAGGCTGCCAAACGCGCTGCGGAAGAGGCAAAAAGAAAGGCACTTGAGGCGCAGCAAAAAGCAGAGGAAGAGGCGCGACGCAAAGCCGAGATCGCCAAAGAGAAGGAGGAGGCCAAACGCACTATCACTTCATTGCTTCAAGTTGAAAATATCGAGTTCGAGACGGCAAAAAGCATCCTAACACCCAGAGGTGTCGCTACAGTAGATAAGCTTGCAGAGATCTTAAAGCGCTATCCCGATATCCGCGTCGAAATAGGCGGATATACCGATAGCGACGGAGACGATATGCTCAATCTAAAACTTTCTCAAGAGAGAGTCGATAGCGTCAAAAAAGAGTTAATCTCTCGCGGTATCAACGGTAATCGCATCAATGCTAAAGGGTTTGGAGAATCCAACCCCATCGCACCTAACGACACCGAAGAAAACAAACAGCGCAATCGACGCGTCGAAATCAAAATCATAGGAGAGTAATGATGTTGGAAATCGCTTCACAAATGGTACTGTGTCTTTTGCTTGCCGCACTCATCGGCTTTATCTTGGGTTATCTCTTCTGCAGAATGATGTCCGAAAAAGAGAGCTGCGCACACGATGCGCACGACACAGACAACGCGCATACGCACGAGTCTGCCGATACGGCGCCTGTGGAAGCGCAAGCGCTTGTTTCAAACACTGCACAAGGGAGTGATATCGATGAAAGCGTAGCACCCGAGCTGCTTGAGGCGCCGCGCAATGGCCAAAAAGACAACCTTACGCGCATCAAAGGCATCGGTAACAAAATAGAAGAGACGCTTAACAATGCAGGCATCTTTCATTTCGATCAGATCGCCGCATGGACGGAGGAAAATATCAAATGGGCGGATGCCAACATCGCCTTCCCCGGGCGTGTCAAACGTGAAAAGTGGGTAGAGCAGGCGAAGATCCTTGCCGAAGGCGGAGAG
>JALWQQ010000035.1 GCA_027083075.1 Campylobacteraceae bacterium | reverse complement strand
ACAAAAACGGCAAAGTGCACTATAGACTCAACCGCCTACCGAAAGGAGACAGTAATGGCAGGCTATAGCACCAAAGCGCACGCCAAAGTCAATATCTTTTTAAAGATCACGGGCAACGCCTTGCACCCGAACGGCAAAACCTACCACACCCTACTTTCCCGTTTCGTACAAGTCGAAGAACTTTACGACACGATCCGTTTCGAGCCTTGTGAAGTCGATCGCTTTACGATAGAGGGGTGTGACGGCATCGCGCTTGAGCAAAACAGTATCTATAGAGCCTACAAAGCACTCAATCTCCATACGGGCGATCTGGAACTGCTCGACTTTTTCTATCGTCACAAGGTTGTTGTCGAAAAACGCATCCCGCAAGGTGCGGGCTTGGGCGGAGGTAGTAGCGATGCGGCGGCGTTTTTGAGACTTGCTAAAGAGGCGTGTAACCTACTGATCGATACCGACGCCTTGGCTAGCATCGGTGCGACGATCGGCGCCGATGTACCCTTTTTTGTCTACAACTATCCGTCTGCCAATGTCAGCGGCTTCGGTGAGATCGTCACCCCCTTTGACGAGACACCGCCTCGGCTTCGCATCGAAACGCCTCCGATCCACTGCGATACCGCCGCGGTATACCAAGCCTACGACACTATAGCAAAAAAGATGCGGCAGAGCATGATCGACTACAACAAATGGGTAACGATAGACTCGAAACAGATACTATACAATGCCGAGAGCCCCGAAGTGCTCAACGACCTCTTTGCACCCGCACTCAGTGTTTATCCAAAACTTAGCTCTTTTAGCAAAGAGCATCATGGGTGGTTTCTAAGCGGTAGCGGCAGTACGCTCTTTGCGCTTGCTTAACACCATCTTATGCCGTCTCTTGCAATACTTGCTTCGCCTCCTCTATCACCTCCTCATCCGTAGAGAGATCGAGCCAGCGAAACTTCACACCGCTTTGCATCGTACCCTCCAAGATATCGCCGCTGTTGCGAAACTGCAAATCGAGCTTGGCGATCTCAAAACCGTCCGTCGTCTTCGCAAACGCCTTAAGGCGTGCACTCTCTTTATGATGCGTGTAGAGATAGCAGCGGCTCTGTTGTCCGTGCCTACCGACGCGCCCGCGCAGCTGATGCAAAGTCGCCAAGCCCAAACGCTCCGCACCTACGATGACGATCGTCGTCAATCGCGGCAAAGAGATCCCCACTTCAACCACCGTCGTCGCAAGCAGTATATTCCCCTCTTCGCGAAATCGAAGCAACACCTCTTCTTTTTCTTTGTCTTTGCCGTGCGTGATATAAACCCCTTCGAAACGTTCCTCCCAAAACCCCCGCCCCTCTTCGATCGATTGATAGGGGATCTCTTCGCTCTCTTCAACCAGCGGATAGACGATGAGCGCTTGCTCGTTTCGTGCGATTGTCGCTTTGATCTCATGTAGCAGTGTTGCAAAATCCTCTTTGCCGACAATATGCGTCTCGATGCGTTTCTTAAACGGCGTGCCGCGCATCAATGTCACGTCGATCATCGTGCTTTCGATCATCGCCTGTGTTCGCGGTATCGGTGTGGCGGAAAACTGCAGATAGTGAGGACGGCGCTCGCCTCTGCTTACCAGCTTCTCCAACGCATGACGCTGGTTGCTTCCGAAGCGGTGCTGTTCGTCGGTCATCACCAGTGCCGCCTCGGGAAGCGCCTCGAGATAGAGCAAGGCATGCGTACCGACGATGAAGTCGGCTTCAGAGGGGTTTCCCTCTTTGCGGTTTTGCGTCACCAGTGCGATACGCATCAAATCGCCAAGGTGCTTCTGCGCCTCTTCGAAGAGCTGTAGCGCCAAGATCGAGGTGGGCGCCATCAAGATACTCTTGTGCGGCAGTGCGGTAAGTGCGGCGGCAAAAATCACCATCGTTTTGCCCGCCCCCACATCGCCGACGATCAATCTGCGTGCCGCTTTGTCGCCACGAGAGAGATCGTTACGAATTTCGCCGATCGCCTCTTGTTGCGCCCGAGTCAAGGCAAAAGGCAACGCCTCTACAAAACTCTCTATCTCACCGTTCAAGGCAGCGATAGCGGGAAAATCGAAGCGCTTTTTACGAAGCTTACGCATATAGC
>JALWQQ010000034.1 GCA_027083075.1 Campylobacteraceae bacterium | reverse complement strand
ACGACTTTGAGAACAAAGCGCTCCTTATTGAAGCGTTGACACATAAAAGCTACAAGCAACCCTACAATAACGAGCGATTGGAGTTTCTCGGCGATGCGGTGCTCGACTTGGTTGTCGGCGAATATCTTTTCAAAAAGTTCCCCGACTCCGACGAGGGGGTACTTTCAAAGATCCGCGCGGCACTGGTCAACGAAAGCGGCTTTACACGCTTGGCAAACGCACTGGAGCTTGGCGAGTACATCCACCTCTCTCCCGCCGAAGAGAACAATAGCGGCAGAGAGAAACCCTCGCTGCTCTCTAATGCCTTCGAAGCGGTGATGGGTGCGATCTATCTCGAAGCGGGTTTGGAGCGTGTACGCGAAATCGCCGTTATGTTGCTTGAGAGTTCCTACCCCAAGATCGATCTCAAAACCCTCTCGAAGGATTATAAAACGGCGCTGCAGGAGCTGACTCAAGCTACCCATGGCACCACCCCGAGTTATGAGCTTCTCGGTGCCTTCGGACCCGATCATAAAAAAGAGTTCGAAGTGGCGGTCACTTTGGCGGGTGAACGCATCGCTACGGCACGCGGCAAGAGCAAAAAAGAGGCGCAGCAAAAGGCGGCGCATATCGCACTGGAGAGACTACGCAAATGAACAGCTTCGGCAGACGACTCATCATGACAACCTTCGGCGAATCGCACGGCAAGGCGATCGGCTGCATTCTTGACGGCGTACCTGCCGGTTTGGATATCGACGAGAGTGCGATACAAGCGGAGCTTGACCGTCGCAGACCGGGCACAAGCAAGCATGTCACGGGACGTAAAGAGCCCGACCGTGTCGAGATCCTTTCGGGCGTCTTTGAGGGTAAAAGTACCGGTACGCCGATCGCGATGGTGATCTTCAATACCGATCAAAAATCGCGCGACTACGACTCGATAAAAGATCTCTTTCGCCCGGGACATGCCGACTTTACCTATTTTCACAAATACGGCATCCGCGACTATCGCGGCGGCGGACGCGCCTCTGCAAGAGAGACGGCGGCACGGGTCGCCGCCGGTGCGATCGCCAAAGCGATACTCTCGCACATCGGCGTCACGGTAGAGGCGGGGCTCTACGGTGTCGGTGATGCGCTCAGTGAAACGCTCGATTTCGACTTTGCCAAAGACTCTTCGCTCTTTGCCCTAAGCCCCGAAGCAGAGAGAGCATTTGAAGCACGCATCACCCAAGCGCGCGAATCACAAGACTCGATAGGCGGTGTCGTACTCACGCGTGCGACGGGCGTACCGATCGGTCTGGGCGAACCCATCTACTATAAACTCGATGCGGTGCTTGCCGAAGCGATGATGAGCATCAATGCCGCCAAAGCGGTCGAGATCGGCAACGGCACACAAAGCATCGCCCTCTATGGCAGTCAAAACAACGATCCCATCACACCACAGGGCTTCAAAAGCAATCACGCGGGCGGGATACTCGGCGGTATCTCCAACGGTGAAACGATCGAAGTCAAAACCTACTTCAAGCCCACACCCTCTATCTATAAGGCACAAGAGAGCATCGACATCCACGGCAATGCGACAACATGCAAGATCAAAGGTAGACACGATCCTTGCGTTGCCGTACGCGGCACGGTCGTTACCGAAGCGATGATGGCGTTGGTGCTTGCCGATGCCGCACTCTTGCACCTCGGGCGTCGCATCGAACACCTTGAACAGATCTTCACCCCAAAAGGGCTTTGATGAAAAAACGCATCTTTCTGACCCTATTGCTTGGTGCTATCGTTCTGCTTCCCGCCGTACTTTGGTATCAAAAGCAGACACTTGTCAAGCGGCTGAGAAGCGAAGTTGACAAGATATTGACACAGATGCAAAGCAACGGCTTTCGTGTCAAGACGTTACATAAAAGCGATGATAGCGCACGCTACGTCGTCACGCTACGCGATCCCGTTGCCGCCAAGCGTTTTTTTGCCCATGAGAGAGTTGACATCGACACCACAGCGCTTGCCCTACTACAAGGGGTTCCTACCGAGATCGATCTACGCTATGCGCCGAACTTGGCAACGGCACTACAAAGCGATATCGCGCCGCTCTCGCTTCCCAAAGCACTCTACGAAAAGCTGC
>JALWQQ010000033.1 GCA_027083075.1 Campylobacteraceae bacterium | reverse complement strand
GTACCTCCCCTGACTTTTTCCAGCCGGCAACGGTGTAGTAGGGAATACCGCTGTAGGTGGAGAAAGCTTTTTTGCTGATCCCTTTAGCTTTAAGTAGTGTCTCGAATGCTTTATGTTCTGTTTTCATAGTTGTCATTTTAACCAATTTGGATGTATTTGTCAATTTGACAAATATTTGAGAAATGAAGCATTGGAGGAGAGTTGTGATTTATTTGATGCAGTTTGTGGTAGTAGAGGGCAAAACCACTGTGCCCTTTGTGCTTGAGAAAACTGTGCCCATTTTGTGTCTAAAGCGCCATTTTGGGCAAATTTCAAAAATCACAAACCTCGATGACATGGGGCTTAGCGGGGTACCGATGCCTTAACGGAGTCCTCATAATAGACTCGGGTTTTCATCTGCAAAGTAACTCGCTCATCTCTTTAGGGTAGCCGCGCTTTGCGGCGATTTGTGCCGCTGTTTTCGAAAGTTCCGCCTCGTCAAGCGCTTGCAAGGCGTCGGGACATCTGTCGAAATGCGCTCTCTCGATAAGTCCTTCGCGGTAGAGCTCTTTGATGATCGCCTCCGCCATATCGATCGCCGAAGAGACCTTGACGATCTCGCAGCGTGCATAGCGCCGCATCGGAAATGCCGCTTCGGCGACGCGCAACGAAGGCTCCTCTCCGGGGATCTGCTGTGCGCCATAGAGCGGCTTTGCGGCGGGGATTGCCGTGCGAAAAGCGGGCATAAAGTGCGACAGATGTGCAATCGCCTCACGGGTGCGCGCCTCTATCTCTTCTGCCTGCCATCCGCCTGTCAATTTACTTAAAAAATCCTTGCCAAGCTTCGGCTGACAACGCAGCGCTTCGGTCTTGACCAAACCCTTCTCGTAGAGTGTTGCACGCGGTGTCATCGCATGTAGCTGCACGAAGCCGCCTGCATAAGGGGTGAACTGCCCCATGCCCGTTTCGCTCCCGCGCTTGCCGTGAAAGATCATCTCGGGCAGTAGCCGTTGTTGTGCCGTTTGCCAGTGGCTTACATAGGCGGCTTTAAACTCTACCGACTTCTTACATGCAATGCCGAGCATCTCGTCGATCTTGCCGGTCTGATAGCCCGCCGCATTGACAAGATAATCGCACTCTATACGCTCCACACCTTCGCTACTTACCACTGTTGCCTCAAAGCCGTCGACACTACTACTAAGCGATGTAAGTGTCGTCCCGAAGCGTAGCGTCACATTCTCAAGACTGCGTAGCGCCATTACCGCTCCTGCGGCAAGACGAAAGAGGTTGAGTCCATACTCTTGAACCAGGGCGATCGGTAGTTTTATCTTCGATAGATCGATATAAGGCAGTGCCGCCGCTACCCACGCCTCGGGGCTTTGAGGTCTTCGTTCGCTCTCTTTTGGCATTGTCGCGATCGCTTCGACGTCAAAAAGCGCAAAATACTCTTCCGCATCGCCCAGTACACCGTTGCGCACATCTTTTTCTATCAGCGCCGCATAACTCTCTTGAAGCATCACTAAGCGATCGAAGAGTCTTTCGGGTGCCAACTCGCAACGCTTCGGTATCGCGAGCAGAGTAGGGCGTTTATCGACAACAAAGGGGTAGAAACGTGCAAAATCGATCGATTGGCGTAAGAGAGTACGACACTGCGCATCGTCGATGTCGGGGTAGAGATTGCCACCGGCGTGTAGGTGACAAAAGGGCGGTCCGCCTACAAGCGAATCGCCACTCTCGACAAGCGTGATACGCAAGCCCGCATTGGCTAAACGCAGTGCGGTTGTCACCCCTGCAACACCGCCGCCGACAATGAGCAGATGGGCACTCATGCCAAACACTCCTTAAGTGCTGTGAAGCGATCGATCACATGATCGGGTCTATAGCGTGTTATCGGCTCATCATAGTTGTACCCGTAGCTAACCGCGATAGAGGCGATACCGAGTGCCTTGGCAGCAAGGATATCGTTCTTCGAATCACCCACCATTACGGCTTGCTCTTTGCCGGCACCCAAGCGCGTAAGCGCCTCTTGCAAGGGTGCGGGATCGGGTTTTTTGACGCGAAGCGTATCGCCGCCGATAATGACATCAAAATAGCGTGCAATGTCGAAGGCTTTTAAGATAGGA
>JALWQQ010000032.1 GCA_027083075.1 Campylobacteraceae bacterium | reverse complement strand
CTTGCGTCCTGTACTCATGACCGCTTCGACGACACTCTTTGGGATCTTGCCGCTGCTTTATGCCACGGGTGTAGGTAGCGAGATCCAATACCCGCTCTCGGTGGTCGTTACCGGCGGTATCGTCTCTTCGACGCTCTTAACCCTACTGGTCTTGCCAGGGCTTTATGTGTGGCTGTTTACAAAAGAGAAAGTGCATGATGCGGCATAAACATATGCACACTTTATGCACACAAGACCGCTATACTGCGGTCATAAATCAAAAAAGGAACACAATGGATAGAAGAGAGTTTATCGCACTAAGCGCTATCGGTGCTGCTTATCTTTTAAGCGGATGCGGTGGCGGCAGTGCCCAAGATAGTGCTACCACAACGACAAAAAGCAAGGCGCTACCGATACCTACGCTTGAAAAAGGGGTAGTGCGCAATGGTGTTCGGCACTTCGATCTCACCATTAAAGCAGCAACGCATAGCTTTTTTGACGGTGTCCAAACCGCCACATGGGGGATCAATGCCGACTACTTGGGTCCTACGCTACTGCTACGCAAGGGCGAAGAGGTGTCGATCAACTACACCAATACCCTACCCGAGGCAACGACGATGCATGGACACGGTATGCATGTGCCGGGAATGATGGACGGCACCGCACATCAGCCGATCGCATCGGGTGAAACTTGGTCCTCGCAATTTGCCGTAAAGCAGGTCGCCTGCACCAACTGGTACCATCCGCACTATCTACACAAAACCGCACCGCATGTCTATCAGGGACTTGCGGGAATGATCATCATTGAAGATGATGCGAGCAACAGCCTCGATCTACCCAAACGCTATGGCATAGACGATATTCCCTTGGTCTTGCAAGATCGCTTTTTTAGCAGCGACAAGCGTTCGCTACTTTACGATCCGAGCCGTATGCAAGTAATGAGGGGATATACGGGCGATACCTTTATCACCAACGGAGCGATAGAGCCGATCTTTGATGCCGAGGCGGGACTACTTCGTATGCGCCTACTAAACGGTTCGAACTCTACCGTCTATACGCTGCAATTTAGCGATAGTCGCGCCTTCGATCAGATAGCGACCGACAACGGCTTTTTAGAGGCACCCGTGCGCATGCAAAGCCTCACTCTGTCGCCGGGTGAGCGTGCTGAAATCGTGGTCGATCTTAGTAGTGATCTCGGAAGCAGCCTCGCACTACTGGAAACGCGTCACGGCAAAACCTTTCTGACTATCCGCGTCAACAAAGAGCAAACTGCCGCTACCCTACTTCCTACATCGCTTACCTCGCTCGATCCCGTACCGACACCAACCAAGACGCGCACCTTCACGCTTGGCATGGAAGGCATGGGCAACGGTATGCAAGGCGGCAATATGACATTTACCATCAATGGAAAATCCATGGATCCCAACCGCATCGACGTGACACTCTCTCAAGGCGATGTCGAAGTCTGGGAGATCGTTAACCCCATGATGGTCGATCATAACTTTCATATTCACGGTACGCACTTTAGGATTATCTCGCGAAACGACGACCCGAACGCTGTACATGACAATGAAAAGGGCTACAAAGATACGGTCTATATACCGGCACGATCAAGAGTCAAATTTGTGGTTTCCGTACCCAAAGACGGCGTAACTGCAGATGCCGCCAATCCCTATATGTTTCACTGCCATTTTCTCGAACACGAAGACAACGGCATGATGGGACAATATACGGTAAGTTAGGCGCACAAGATTGTGCTATACTACCCTAAACCAAAGAAAGGAACGACAATGAAAAAAACACTTTTGCTCATGAGCTTTTTGGGACTTTCTGTCCTCTTTGCAAACGACGGTGAAGCGGTCTTTAAAGCCAAGTGTAGCGCATGCCACTTGCTCACGCCGCCGGCAGGCATGATGAAGGGTCCGGGCACACCGGAGTTTAAAAAGGCGATGGCGGAACTCAAAGCGCCGCCGATGGTAAAGATCGCACAGATGGCGAAGATGCGTTATCCGAAAAAAGAGGCGTTTGTACGTTTTGTTGCCGACTATATCACCAACCCTGATGCCAACAAAACGGTGTGTATGAAAAAGGCGATCCAAGGCTTTGGCTTGATGCCGCCGATCGGCAAGGGGATGAGTGAAGCCGAGAAAAAGGCGGTCGCCGAGTGGATCTACACGCTTAAAGCCGGCAAAAAGATGCAGGCGATGAAGTGCGGTGAAGGAAAATGCGGTGAAGGAAAATGCGGCGGCGGGAAATAATCTTCCCCATGATCATTTTGGTTTTGATTTTTAGAGTTATCGCGCTATAATGCGTCCGTCTCTTCGCGGACGTGGCGGAATCGGTAGACGCACTAGATTCAGGATCTAGTGGGAGCAATCCCGTGGAGGTTCAAGTCCTCTCGTCCGCACCATCTTCCTGTACAACATCCACAAAAACTATTCGATCCATGCAGGAACTACATACTCGTGATCTCTATCGTAGATCGTCACTCTTTGTGCATCGATACAGTACCCTTGTGCATCAAGCTCGAAAACAACCGCCCTAAAGACCGTTTTGCACTTATCGGGGATATCATAGTGTGCACCGATACCGGTCAAGAAACGATCTAACGGCTCTTTGCTCTTCATCCCGATGATACCGTCGCGACAACCGGTAAGTCCGACATCAGTGACATAGCAACAGCCTTCCACGATGCTTAGATCATCCGTCGGCACATGCGTATGCGTCCCCATGATTCCCGAAACATCGCTTTTCAGAAGGTGTAAAAGCGCCTGCTTTTCAGCGCTTGCCTCGGCATGCATATCGATCACGATATGACGTACGCCCTCGCATCTAAGTTGTTTAACCGCATCGCGCACCTTGACAAAAGGGTTATCGACCGGCGGCATTGCGAAGTGCCCCAAAAGGTTGATCAATGCAAACGGTACGCCTGCGATCTCGCTTCTATAGACACCCTTGCCCGGTGCGGCATCGGGGTAGTTGAGCGGTCTAATGATCGGGTAGCTCTCAAAAAGCGATACGATCTCTTTTTTGTCGAAGCTGTGGTTACCGCCGCTAAGTAGATCGATGCCGTAGCCGAGTAACTCATCGGCATTTTTCTTTGTCAGCCCGAAACCGTGAGAGGCATTTTCGTAGTTAGCGATAACCAGATCGATCTTGTAGCGATCGCGTAGCTTAGGAAGGTAGCGCTTCACCATCAAACGACCGGGTTTGCCGACGATATCGCCGATAAACGCGATCTTCACGCCCTATCCTTAGTTTTGTGCCGGTGCGAAAGGAAGTAGTGCCGACGCCCATGTCAAACCGCCGCCGAAGGTATCGAGTAGCATCAACTCGCCATAATGCAGTCCACCACACTCATAAAGGTCATTAATCGCCATCGGAATGGAAGCGGCGGAGGTATTGCCGTACTTGTGTACTGTCAGTACCACCTGATCTTCGCGCATGCCAAGTGCATCGCCGACCGCTTTGATGATGCGGTAGTTTGCCTGATGGGGGATGAAGTGGGGGATATCCGATGCCTCTATCTTGTTTTTTGCCAAGATCGACTTGACATCGTTTGTAAGCGTCTTGACTGCCAACTTGAAGGTTTCGTTGCCCTTCATCTTTACATAACAAAGCCCTTGTTCGATCGCCTCATGAGAACAGGGATTGACACTACCGGGTGCAGGCGTTACCAAAAAGTCGGCATAACTTCCGTCGGCACTTGCATGCACATCGACAATGCCCTCGTCGGGGTTCTCGCTTGCAGAGATCAATGCGGCACCTGCACCGTCGCCAAAGAGGATGCAGGTGGTTCTGTCGCTATAATCGACGATAGAAGAGAACTTTTCGGCGCCGATGATAAGCACATGCCTCTTCATCCCCGACTCTACAAAGGCTTTAGCAAGTGAAAGTGCATAGACAAAACCGCTACAAGCAGCGGAGATATCGAAGGCTTGTACATTGTTGATCCCCAGCTTCTCGGCGATCAAACAAGCGGTGGCAGGCATATTGAAAAAATCAGGCGTCACTGTTGCGCAGACGATCAGGTCGATCTCATCCGCGTTGATGCCCGCACGCTCTATCGCCACTCTTGCCGCTTTGGCGCCCATGTCGCTCGTACTTTCGTCTCTTTCGGCGATACGACGCTCTTTGATGCCGGTGCGCTTTACGATCCACTCGTCGCTCGTATCGACCATCTTCTCAAGATCGGCATTACTCAGCCGCTTTTCGGGTACATAGGCACCTATCGATCTAAATGCTGCAAACGCTTGCGCCATTACTTTCCTTCGCAAACAGAGGGTAAACACTAATGGAAGATTGTACCATAACGATAATGAAGTCGCGCCAAAATCTCAAATCAACCGGCGCGTTTGTGGGTAATGAGCTCTTCGATGCGCTCGTTGACATTGGTGCGAGTATAGCGCAGTGCTTGGAAGATGGCGTTCTTGATCGCCTTAGCGTTAGAGCTACCGTGGCTAACGATCGCGCACCCGTCCACCCCAAGCAGCGGTGCACCGCCGTACTCGGCGGGGTCAACCTCTTTTTTCATCGTCGCAAAGACCTTCTTTTTCATCATCAACGCCCCGATCTTCGCGGGAAGCGAGCGGCGGATATACTGCTTCATCAGCGTAAAGATCGCCGACTCTACCCCTTCGGCGGTTTTGAGCAAGATGTTGCCGGTAAAGCCGTCGGTGACGATCACATCGACTTCACCACTAAAGATATCGCCCCCTTCGACATTGCCTGCAAAACCCTCAAGATCCTGCAAAAGTTTGAACGCCTCTTTGGTGAGGGCATTGCCCTTGCTATCCTCTTCACCGTTACTCAACAGACCCACCTTAGGCTTCTCGATGCCCATCACACACTGCACATAGGCTTCACCCATATTGCCAAACTCATAGAGGTTTTGCGGCGTACAGTCGGTCACGGCACCGACGTCAAGCACCAAGCTCTTCTTGCCTTTGATCACCGTCGGCATAAAGGTCGCCAAGGCGGGTTTAGAGATGTGCGGCAAGCGACCGATGCGCAGTGTCGCCAGTGTCATCGTCGCACCGCTATGACCGGCGGAGACGACGGCGGCAGCCTCTTTCTTGCGCACCAACTCTACCGCTTTGTAGATAGATGACTCTTTACGCTTCAGGGCATTGGTCGCCTGATCCGACATCGAGATCACATCGGTACTGTGGACGATCTCCACCTTATCGGCATAATACTGCGGCAAAAGCGACAATATCTCTTCTCTGTCACCGACAAGGATCGGAAGAAAAGTCTTCTCCTCGAGTGCTTGTACGACACCTTCGATGATAGGCTCGGGACCAAAATCCCCGCCCATGGCATCAATCGCGATTTTTATCACCGACACGGCTTATTTTTCGCTCTTGTACTCGCCGGTTGTCATATTCATGTGGTGCGGCATTCTCCAAGTGCCGTCACTTTCTTTGACGGGTCTGGGAAGTGTCACTTTATAGTGTGTGCGTCTCTTTGCCGCTCTTGTCTTGCTGTGTCTTCTCTTGGGTACTGCCATCGTTCATCCTTTTGCTAAATTAAAATTCGATCTCTAAAATCTCGCTACTCTCTTCGCATGCGCTACAGAAGTGAAACGCACCCTCCAAAGAGGCAAGCTCGCTTTCGACGATATAATCGAAATCGACTATGCCGTCTAAAAACTCGATTATATCCAAATCCTCTTTAGTGCTGAGCGTCTCCTCACTCAAGGTCATCTCGAGCGTTTGCGAAAAGCGATGCATATAGCGCTTTCCACATCGGTCGCAGAGCAATGCTCTCTCACCGGAAAAATCGGCATCCATCTTGAGCCGATGCAAGCCCGATCTCTCGAGCGTTCCCGATAGGCTCACCCCCTCCTTCTCAAAAGCGAAGGACTTAGGGCTCTTGCCTATCTTGGCAAATGCGATCTTCACCTGCTTAGTAGATCTCTCTTCTCGGGAAGAAGAAGGCGATCTCGATCGCTGCATTTTCCAACGAATCGCTACCGTGAACGGCATTGGCGTCGATGCTCTCGGCAAAGTCGGCGCGGATCGTACCAGGTGCCGCCTCTTTGGGATCGGTTGCGCCCATCAGTTCACGATGCTTCGCGACCGCATTCTCCCCTTCAAGCACGCTTACGACAACCGGGCCCGAGATCATAAACTCCACCAACTCACCGAAAAAGGGGCGCTCTTTGTGCACTGCGTAGAACGCTTCGGCATCTTTACGAGAGAGACGTACCATTTTGGTAGCGGCGATGCGCAATCCCGCCTCCTCGAAACGCGCCATGATCTGTCCGATCACACCCTTGGCTACCGCGTCGGGTTTGATAATAGAGAGAGTCTGCTCCATAGCCATACTCGTTCCTTAGGAAAAATTAATCGGCGAATTGTAGTGGATATTGCTTTAAAAAGAGGTTAAAAGAGGTATACCGCCGAGGCGGCGAAGGTTTTAGTCTTCGACGACGGGTTTGTGCGCTTGGCGATCTTCGATAGAGATATCCTCTCTAAAGGGTTGCTCCGTATCGCAATCTTCGCATACATAAGGTTTCTCGTCGTGATAGTTGTCGCCTTCAAAGTAAGACTTATACTCCGCAGTAAACGGCATATCCCATGTGATACACCCCTCCGTCGGGCACGCTTCCGCACATGCGGGCTCGTCGAAGTGTCCTACGCACTCGACACACTTGTCAGGGTAAACGTAGTAGCACTCTTCCCCTGTCGGGTTATCGTCCTCGTCAACGATCGCCTCAACGGGACATTCGTCGATACAAGCCGCACAGTTGATACAAGTATCACCGATTACAACTGCCATCTGTTTCTCCTTGTGATAAAGTTTAAAAACTATAGCAAAAGATGTTTAAACAATGCTTTAACCCTCGTTAAAGTAACGACGGATCGCTTCAACTTTGTCCGTTTTTTCCCAAGCAAAGCCCTCGGATTCTCTACCGAAATGCCCGTATGCAGCGGTTTTGCGATAGATCGGCTTGAGCAGATCGAGCATCTCGATAATACCCGCAGGCCTAAGGTCGAAAAGCGACGCGATGCACGCGACGATCTGCGCTTCATCCACCTTGGCAGTACCGTGTGTATCGGCATAGATAGAGACCGGTTCGGCGACGCCTATCGCATAGGCAAACTGCAGTGTTACCTTGTCACACACTCCGGCGGCAACCAAGTTTTTTGCCACATAGCGCGCCGCATAGGCTGCAGAGCGATCCACCTTGGTCGGATCTTTGCCCGAAAAGGCACCGCCGCCGTGCGGACACGAGCTACCGTAGGTATCGACAATGATCTTACGCCCCGTCAAGCCCGCATCACCCTGTGGTCCTCCGATCACAAAGCGTCCCGTGGGATTGATGTGGTAGGTGATCTTGTCGTGCAACATCGCCTCGGGGATCGTCGGTTTGATCACCTCCTCCATCACCGCCTCTTGCACTTGAGACAAAGAGACGTTGGGGTGATGCTGTGTAGAGACGACGATCGTATCGACGGCAACAGGCTTGCCCTCTTCGTAGCGTACCGAAACTTGCGCCTTACCGTCGGGTCTTAAGAAAGGAATGATGCCTTGCTTGCGCACCTTCGCCAAGCGCATCGTCAGCGCATGTGCCAAAGAGATAGGCAGCGGCATCAAACTTTCGGTCTCTTTGCAGGCGTAACCGAACATGATCCCCTGATCGCCCGCACCGATCTCGCCGCTTGCCTTATCGACCCCTTGGTTGATATCCGGACTCTGCTCCCCGACACCGTTGAGCACACCCGCACTACGATAATCAAACCCGTACCCCGCATCGGTATAGCCGATCTCTCGGATCACCTCGCGCGCAATCTCCTGCATCGGCGCATAGGTTACCGTCTTGAGCTCTCCGGCAATGATACAGTAGCCGTTACTCAGCATCGTTTCGCACGCTACACGCGCATTGGGATCGCGCGCGATGATGTAGTCCAAGATCGCGTCACTGATCTGATCCGCCATCTTGTCGGGATGTCCCTCGGTTACCGACTCGCTGGTAAAGATATATCCTTTTGACATCGACACCCTTTGGTGAAATTTTCGATATTGTAACGTTGTGAAGGTTAGGTTTGGGTTTGACGCACGATCGCATCGGCGATCTGCGTCGCGCTGAGCCCCAACTGCTCTTCGATCACTTTGGTGTTGCCATGCGGGATAAAGCGATCGTCATACTCGAAATCAAGCAGCGTAATGCCCGCTATCTTCTCTTGGAACAAAAACTCCCCTATCGCACTTGCCACGCCACCCACTTTGGCGCTGTCGCTGATCACCGCCCACTTCGGATAACGCGCCGCCAACTCTCGAAGCATCTGCGTATCGAGCGGCTTGACAAAGCGAAGGTCGAGGATCGCAGGCGTTTCGGGCAGTTGCGCTGCCACATCTGCTGCCTTGCCCACACCGTTACCGTAAGCTATAAGTAGCCACTCGCCTTCGCCCTCTTGCAAAAGATGCGCCTTACCCAAGCGGTAGTCCGGCACCTCCCGCTCTGTTTGCATCACAAAAGCGCCGCGCGGATAGCGAATCGCAATCGGCGCGTCAAAATCTTTCGCAAAGCGCATCAGCTTTTGCATCGTCGTTT